>NZ_JBHYIQ010000041.1:29836-60181 GCF_042739895.1 Amycolatopsis sp. NPDC059021 | reverse complement strand
GCGCTGACCGCGCGCGCGACCCGCCCCCACCGCTCACGAGTTCCGCTACGCGAATCGCCTGAACACCGGCTTCACCGAGCGCCCGCCCATGAACGCCGCGGGATCGTCGGCGTCGAGTGCCTTGCGGTAGACGGTGCACGCCTGCGCCACGACGTCGATCGTCCGGTCGATGTCGGCCTCGGTCAGCGCGCTGCTGACCACAAAGGACGGACCGATCACCCCGCCGCTGAGCAGCTGCCGCAGGAACAGCGTCCGGTACGGCTGCGACGGCTTGAGCCGCTCGTCCAGTGTCGCGAACACGAGGTTGCTCGCCCGTCCCCGCACGAGGACGTGCTCGCCGACGCCCATGCTTTCCGCGACCTCGCGGACCCCGGTCGCGAGCCGGCCGCCGAGGGTGTGCAGCCGCGCGGTGATGCCCTCTTCGGCATAGGTGTCGAACACCGCGATCGCGGCGGCCAGCGAATGCGTTTCCGCGCCGTGCGTGGTGGAAAGCAGGAACACCCGGTCCCGCGTATCGCGCAGTCCGCCCAGCTCCATCAGTTCACGACGGCCCGCCAGCGCCGACACGGCGAATCCATTGCCCAGTGCCTTCCCGAACGTCGAGAGATCGGGCTGGACGCCGTAGAGCCCCTGCGCGCCGGCCTCCGACCAGCGGAACCCGGTGATCATCTCGTCGAAGATCAGCACACACCCGTGCCGGTGCGCCAGCTCGCGCAGCGCGGCGAGGTAGCCGGGCACCGGTTCGGTCTGCGTCGCGGGTTCGAGGATCAGGCACGCGACCTTTCCCTCGTGCTCGCGCAGCAGTTCCTCGGTGGCGGCGAGGTCGCCGTAGGGGAACGACACGGTCAGCGCGGTCGTTTCGGCCGGGATCCCCGACGACATCGCGGTGGTCCCGATGAACCAGTCGTCGACCGAGAAGAACGCGTGGTCGGCGCAGATCGCCACCAGCGGCCTGCCGGTGGCCGCACGCGCCAGCCGGACGGCCGCGGTGGTCGCGTCCGAGCCGTTCTTCGCGAACTTCACCATCTCCGCGGTCGGCACCGCGGCCAGGAACCGTTCGGCGGCCTCGGCCTCCACAATGGACGGACGGACGAAGTTGCTGCCCCGGTCGACCTCGCGGCGCACCGCCTCGACGACGCGCGGATGCACGTGCCCGAGGCTGACCGAACGCAGCCCGGAGCCGTATTCGATGTACTCGTTCCCGTCGACGTCCCACACGTGGGCACCCTTGCCGTGCGAGATCACCGGCGCCAGGTCTTCGGGATACTGGTCTTCTCCCTTGGCGTAAGTGTGCGCGCCGCCGGGAATCGCCGCGTGCAGCCGCTCGTTCGCCTCCGACGATCGTGGCAGCGGCCGGTTCTCGGTCATGTCGGTTTTCCCCCGATCACCTCGGTGAGTTTCGGTGCCTTTCGGTCTCGCGGTGACGCCGTTGTCACCGGAAGCGGCCAGGGAATGGCGAGTTCGGGGTCGTCGAAGGCGATGGTGACGTCCTCGCACCGATCGTGCGCCCGGTCGATCCGGTACGACACGTCGGCGGGGTCGGTCAGCGCCTGGAACCCGTGCGCGCATCCCGCGGGGATGTAGAGCGAAGCCTGGGTTTCCCCGGAAAGCTCGAAGTATTCCTGATTGCGGTAGGTCGGCGAATCCGGGCGCAGATCCACGACGACGTCGAAAATCTTCCCGTACGAACAGCGGACCAGTTTCGCCTCGCCCTTGCCCGAACGCAGATGCATGCCGCGCAACACGCCTTTGCGGGAGCGGGACACGCTGTCCTGAAGGAATCCGTCCGGGTCGATACCCACCGATCGCGCGACGTCGGCGTCGAAAGTGCGGCTGAAGAAACCGCGTTCGTCGGTGTGCGGGGTCGGTTCGAAAAGGTAAGCGCCGGTGATGGTGGTGACCATGGAGACTTTCATCGGGCGCCCCTCGGGATCAGCGTGTCGGACAAAGTGGCGAACTGATGCTTGAGCCGCGCGGAAAGCGCGGCGTTACGCTCGGCCAGCACGGCGCGCAGTTCGGCGGACCGTGTTTCCAGTTCGGTGAACTGCCTGATCAGCAGCTCGATGTCGATGGCGCTGGCCGACTGGCAGAATTCGCCGAGTCCCAGTTCCGCCATGAGCACGTCGTTCTTCTTCGCGTACCCGATGGCCACGGTCGGCTTCTCGAGTTTCAGCGCGCACAGGACGTTGTGATAGCGCGTGGCCACGACCGTCTCGACGCCCGCCATCGAGGTCATCAGCTCGTCCAAAGTGGACATCGGTGTGGCGGTGACCAGTGGCGAGTCCACAGTGGCCCGGATCGCGTCGGTGACCTCGGTGTCCGCCTGGTCGCCGATGAACAGCCGTACCGGCCGTCCCTTGTCGACGAGCCATTGGACGAACGCGGTCATGTTGCCGACGTAGTCACGGTAGATCTCGTCGGCGTGCGCCCGGTCGTCGTTCCCGCCGGAGTACGCCATCACGCCGACGCCGACGGCCCCGAGCTCGGCGGACACGTCCGGCGCCGGCAACGCGAAGGCGAGGTCCGGGTAGACCTCGTCGCGCGAGACGTCGACACCCATCGTGCGCATCGCGTCCTGCGACAGTTCGTCCCGATAGGACCGATACGCCGCCAGCCGGGCCGCCGTCCGCACGATCGCGCGGGTGACCCGGTGGCTGATCACGTTGGCGCCGACGCTGACCAGCGCCACGCGCGTGCCGAGCAGCCGCCCGGACGCGCAGAGCAGCAGCAGCGCGTACGGGAAACCCCAGGGGCGCAAGGGAAGCGTGGCTTCGAGCACGCCCATGCCCGGCACGATCACCGCGTCCTGACGGCGTACCCACCGCGCGGTGCGGACGATGTCGACGAGCTTGCCGAACCCCTTCAGCGCGATCGACCGCACCCCGGAAGCGGTGCGGTATTCGTCGCGGTACCAGTTCAGCCGCGTCGCCCGGATCCCGTAGCGGGTCGAGACCTGTTCCGGTCCACCGCACAACGCGCTGATGACGGCGTCGGGATGTTCGGCACGCAGGTAGGCGAGCACCGCCTCCAGCGAACCGTCGTTGCCGAGGTTGCCCGAGCCCAGCAGCCCGAACACGCCGACCCTGCTGGTCACCGGCCTCGCCCCTCCTGGCCGGCGACGATCGCGCTCACCGTCAGCGCCTCCTCGGGTGTCGCGGTGGGCGCCCGGTCCTCGATCCGTTCGCCGCGGGCACGCGCCCGGCTCGACGCCCACGTCCACAGGTGCCGGTAGCACTGCTGACGCTCTCTTGTGGACAGTGGGGCACGCTGGATCGCCGTGACGAACCCGAGGACGTACTCGCCGAGTAGCCGCACGGCCGGGTTCCGGAGCCGGTCCGCGCGCCGCGGATCCAGATTCGCGCATCGGCTCCGGATGGTGGGATTGGCCCGCTCGGCCCGGTGCGGGTGGTCGCGGCGGAAGTACAGCAGCTCGGGCACCTGGTGGAACGGCCCGTGCAGCGCCAGTTCGGCGATATACGTCCGATCCGCGTGGTGGTAGCTGTTCATCGGCGTCACGCGCCGCAGCACGTCGGAACGGATCACCCCGTAGAAGTCGTCGCCGCCCGGCTCGAACAGCAGGCTCAGGAACCGCTCCGGCGCGTACGGCGAGTCCGTTTTGATGTGGTAGTCGAACACCTGCGTGACGGCGCCGGAACCGTCGATGATCGCCGTCCCCGCGTGCGCGACGATCACGTGCGGCCGCTCGTCGAGTGCCTCGACGCAGCGAAGCAGCAGGTCCCGCCCGTAGAGGTCGTCGTGCGAAACCCATTTGAACAGCTCGGTCCGGCACACCTCGAACAGGTAGTTGTGGTTCGGCGTCGCGCCGATGTTGACCGGCTGCCGGACGTACCGGATCCGCGAGTCCTTCTCCGCGTACTGGCGGCAGATCTCCTCGGTGCCGTCGGACGAGGCGTTGTCGGAGATGACCAGTTCGAAGTCCCCATAGGATTGTCCGAGCAGCGCGTCGAGGGATTCGGCAAGGTATTCCTCGCCGTTGTACACGGGCAGGCCGAGGCTCAGCCGGGGGAGAGCGGTCATGACTGGGTCATCTCCTCAGAGGTATCGGGCGCGGTGTACTCGCGAAGCCCGGCGTGCAGCTGGAACCACCAGACGATCGACCCGCTGAGCGTGGCGGTGGCGACGCCCCAGGCCGAGCCGACTGCCCCGCCGAGGAAGGCGCCGATGAGGCCGCCACCCAGATAGAACGCGGAGGCGACGAGCTGTGAGCGCAGGCTCCTCGGCGCGGCGCCCAGTGCTCGCAGGCCCGCCGCGGCGCCGGTGCTGAAGCTCGCGCCGACGACCGAGAACGTCACCGGCAGGATCAACTGCGACGACGTCGTCCAGACCTCGCCGAGCGCGAACCGGCCCCACGAGTCCGGCAGCAGGAACACCAGCCCGAGCCCCCAGACGAACGCGGCGGCGGCCTGGCCGGTGCCGAGCAGCGCGCAGAACAACCGCAGCCGGTGCGGCGAGCGCCGCAGCACCCGGGCGCCCTCGGCGACGGTGACGAGCGAAAGTCCCATCAACAGCGCGAGGAACGGGCCGAGCAGCTGTTCGGCGCCGCGGACGGTGCCGACGGCGGCGAGCCCGGCGATCGCGCCGAGCCCGTAGGCGCGCAGCTGCGACGCGCCGCTGTTGCTGACGTTCTCGATCAGGTATCGCGGCCCGAGGTCGCGGTGTTCGCGGACCCAGCCGCGGACGCCGCCCACCCGGGGCAGGATTCCGGTGCGGAGCAGGCCGAAACAGGCCGCGACCGCGCTCGCCACGCCCCAGGCCAGCAGGAACGCGACGACGCTGCGGAAGTGCGCGGCCACGAACATCGACGGGATCAGCGCGACCCCGGCGATGGCATCGGTGGTGAACGCGCGACGTCCTTCACCCGCCGCGAAGAAGGCGAATCGCCAGCTGTCCTGCAGCAGCAAGGCGGGCAGCGCCAGTGCGAGTGCGAGGAACGCATGACCGACCGGGCCGCCGATGGCGAGGCCGACGAGGAGACTGCCGACGCCCGACACGCAGCCGACGGCCAGCGCGGTGCCCGAGGCCCGGCCCGCCGCTGTCCGCCAGTCCGTTGTGGACACTCCGCTGTAGCGCACCATCAGCGGATCGGTCGCCAGCCCGCGAGAGACGTTGAGGATGACGCCGTAGGTCACCCACGCGATGCTGAACACGCCGAACGCGTGCGGGCCGAGCGAGCGGGCCACGAACATGCCGACGACGAAGTTCGTCAGGCTGGACACGGCCTGGTCGCCGAGTCCCCAGCTCAGCCGTCCCGCCATGGCGCGCACCGCGCCGGAACGCAACAGCGAACGCTTCGGCTGCTCCCTGACAGCGCTCACCTGCTCACTCCTTGATCAGACCGGCGTCGTGCAGGGCACGCGCCGCGACGGCGACGACGTCGAACGGCAGCCCGGAACGCTCGGCGATGTCGAGCAGGCTGTGTTCGCCGTCGGAGAAGTTGAGCACCCACAACATCGCCATCTGCGCCTGTTTGGCGTCGCTGCGCCCGCCGAGGGAGTCGTACAGGCCGCGTTTTCCCAGCTGCGGTTCGCCGTACGGGCTCAGGTTGACGTACCGGCGGTTCCGGTCCAGTACCGCGACCGCGTCACGTAACGCCGCCAAGGTGTCTTCCATCGCCTCGGGGGAGACGAAACCCGGATTGTCGGCCGAGGTGTGGTACTCGGGATAGCCCGCATACGGCGTCCTCGTGAGCGAACCGACGCCGAGATTGAACCCCGGCGAGCAGAACTGACGCTCGTCGTAGCCGTACGGTGAGAATTCGACTGTCTTGTGTGGACGTCCATCGAGGACATACCGCATGACCCGGTCGATTTCGGCGTCTCCGCGCCTGCTCTGCTTGTACGTCAGCTGGCCCGAGTCGCCCGCGCACGCCAGCACGAGGCCGTGCTTGACCTTGTCGACACGCTCGGCGTTGCGCGCGAGCCAGGTGATCGAGCCGATCGTGCCCGGCATGAACAGGAAGCGGTAGGTGTACCAGGGCTTCGTCTCGGCCAGCGACTGGGCCAGCGAGATCGCGACGGCGATCCCGGCCAGGTTGTCGTTGGCCAGCGACGGGTGACAGACGTGGCAGGACACGATCACCTCGTCGGTCACGCGGCCCGGTACGACGTGCTCGCCGTAGGTGAGACTGCCGTCCGCCAAAGTGGAGTCGATGACGACCTCGTACTCCGCCTCCGGGAGCGTGTCGAGCTTTTCCTGGGACAGACAGAAACCCCACGTGGGGGAGTAGTAGCTCGTCCGGTAGGGAATCCACTGTGGAGTGTCCGGCAGCGTGTGCAGGTGTTCGCGTAGTTCGGAAAGCGGCATCCGCCGGTTCACCGGGACGCTGTAGCCGACCACGTGCAGGTTGTGCTCGGCGAAGTCCACCACGCGAGTGCCCGTGTCGTCGGCGATGTAGGCGTCGCGGATGTTCCATTCCTGCGGGATCGTCCAGTCCAGCACCTGTGTCCCGGTCGGCACCTCGTGCAGGTCGAGCGGGATGTGCTCGTCGATGATGCCCAGGGTGCGGCGGACCCCGTCGCCGGTGATGCTCCGGCAGATCGGGTACAACCGCTCGACGAGCGCGTGCATCTCCGCCCCGGTCTTCATCGCCGGCGCCGCAGGGTGTCGTCGATGAGGCCGTCCTCGCTGCGGTCCTTCAGCCACGCGAGCCGGGTGAACTTGCGCTCGAAATCCTCTTTGGACAGTCCGAACCTGCGGTAGGCGTCGATCAGCTCGACCGCGCCGTCCTTGACCGACCAGTCGCAGTCGAAGCCGGGGACCGCCGCGCGGAAGCGCGAGAAGTCCACCCGGTACGAGCGCGGGTCGGCGCCCGCTTCGCCGGTGATGCGCAGCGTCGAACCCGGCACGGCCTCGACGACTTCCTGCGCGATTTCGGCCACGGTGACATTGTTCTTCTCGGTCCCGATGTTGAACGCCTTGGCGTGCACGGCTTCCTTCGGCGCGTCCAGCGCGGCGGCGAACGCGCGGGCGATGTCCTTGGCGTGCACCAGCGGCCGCCACGGCGTCCCGTCCGAGAGCACGAGCACCTCACCGGACAGGTGCGCGTGTGCGGTCAGGTTGTTCAGCACGATGTCCGCGCGCAGCCGCGGGGAGTAGCCGAACGCGGTGGCGTTGCGCATGAAGACCGGCGTGAAGTCTTCGTCGGCGAGCCCGCGGACGTCGTCCTCGACGCGGACCTTCGACTCCGCGTACGGCGTCACCGGGCGCAGCGGCGCGTCCTCGTCCACCAGCCCGTCACCGCCGGAAGCGCCGTAGACCGAGCACGTCGAGGCGTAGAGGAACCGCTTGACGCCCGCGTCCTTGGCCAGCCGGGCGAGCCAGACGGACGCGTGGTGGTTGATGTCGTAGGTCAGCCCCGGCGCGAGCGAGCCCAGCGGGTCGTTGGACAGCGCGGCCAGATGGATCACGGCGTCCACATCGGACACGTGCTGGGTGGTGACGTCCCGCAGGTCGACCTCGTACCCGGCGGGATCGTCGGGCGCGGGGCCGAGCAGGCAGCCTTCGAAGAGGCCGGAATCCAAGCCGGTGACCTGGTGCCCGGCGGCGGCCAGCACCGGCGCCATCACCGTGCCCAGGTACCCCTTGTGCCCGGTCAGCAGTACACGCATGGCTTTTCTAGCCCTCCAGGTCGAGGATCAGCTTCTTGACGTCAAAGGCTTCCGCGTACCGCGCGCCGCATTCGATGCCGCGGATGCGGGCCAGCCCGAGGAACGCCTCCCGGTCGTACCAGGGCCGGTGCCGCTGGGAGGCGTAGTGTTCTTGCAGCAGCCGGACCTTTTGCTCGGCCAGCTCCGGCGAAAGCGGCTGGTACACCGACGGCCTGCCGAGATCGCCGTCCCATTTGACGATTTCGTAGCCGAGCGTGAGGTGATCGCGGAACGCCGTCGGGACCAGCTTCGCGAGCCCGCGATGGTCCTGGTGCGCGTCCTCGGTCCTCGGCGCCAGGATGAGGCCGGGATCGGTGCGCCGCCGCAGGTCCTCGAGCGCGTTCTTGGCCTCTTCCCAGTGGGAGGGAAGCCGCCCGTCCGGGAGCTTCAGCACGGTGACGTCGATGTCCGCGCCGGGGCAGAACGCGGCGAGCGCGGCCCGTTCCTCGTCCTCGCGTTCGGTGCCGCCGCCGGAGAGCACGAGCGCGCCGACCTTCAGGCCTGGCCGCTCGGCGCACAACGCGAGCAGCGTGCCACCCGCGCCGATCGCGATGTCGTCGCAGTGCGCGCCCAGCGCGACGATTTCGCCGAGCCGCCCGGCCCCGAGCCGGATCACGCCGTGCGCTCCTGCTTTTCGGCCTCCCAGAGGGCCCACGGCCGCACGCCGCGCGAGTAGCTTTCGTCGAGCGCGTACCGTTCCTTCACCGTGTCGGTCGGTTTCCAGAACCCGCGGTAGGGATAGGCGAGCAGGCGCCCGCGCTTCGCCAGTTCGCCACAGCCGTCGGCGACGAGATCGCCGCCCTCGGGAATGTGGTCGAACACTTCCTGGCGCAGCACGAAATACCCGCCGTTCTCCCACAGCGGCATCTCGCTGACCGCGGTGATCGAGCCGACCATCCCGGCTTCGTTCATTTCGACGCAGTGGAACGAGGACTGCGGCGGCACGACCATCATCGACGCGCCGGCGTCGGAGTTCGAGAACCGCTCGATCATGTCCGGCAGCGGCGCGTCGGTGAGGACGTCGGCGTAGTTGGCGAGGAACATTTCGTCGCCGTCGAGGTGCGGGCGCACGCGGCGCAGACGTTCCCCGATGGCGGATTCGATGCCGGTCTGCACGAAGGTGATCGACCAGTCGGAGATGTCGGTCGAGAGCAGTTCGGGTTTCCCGTTGCGCAGCACGAAGTCGTTCGACGCGGTTTCCTCGTAGTGGAGGAAGAATTCCTTGATGTGGTGGGCCCCGTAACCGAGGCAGAGAATGAACTCGGTGTGGCCGAAATGCGCGTAGTACCGCATCACGTGCCAGATCAGCGGTCTCGGGCCGACCATCGCCATCGGCTTGGGCACGTCGGACGCGGTGCCGTTGCGCATCCGCATCCCGTACCCGCCGCAGAAGAGCACTACCTTCACGACGTCACCTCGACGTTTTTTCGAGCCGCGGCTCGACGATTTCCAGGGAAGGAATGGGGAAGACGAGCTTCCCGCCCCACTCGTCCACATAGGACAGCTGGGCGGTCAGTTCCTCCCGTAGATTCCAGGGCAGGATCAGGACGTAGTCGGGCCGGTCCGCGGTGATGCGTTCCGGTGGCAGCACCGGGATCCGCGTGCCAGGGGTGAACCGGCCGTGTTTGTACGGATTGCGATCGACCGTGTAGGCCAGCAGATCCGTACGGATACCGCAGTGGTTGAGCAGGGTGTTTCCCTTGCCCGGCGCGCCATAGCCGACGACGGTCTTGCCCGCGCGCGCCGCCTCGATGAGGAAGTGGAGCAGATCGAGCCGGACGCGGGCGACGCGCTCGGCGAATTCGGTGTAGCCGGACAGTTCGTGCAGTCCGGCGGCCTTCTCCCGGGACAGTACGTCGGTCATCCGCGCGCTCGGCTCGCCCGCGACCGCGTCGGGGCGGGCCCACAGCCGGATCGAGCCGCCGTGCGTGGGCAGGAGTTCGACGTCGACCACCGTGAGCCCGCCGGTCGCCAGCGCCCGGCGCGCGGATTCCACGGTGTAGTACTGGAAATGCTCGTGGTAGATCGTGTCGTACTGGTTGAGCTCGATCAGCGTGAGCAGGTGCTGCACCTCGATCGACACCCAGCCGTCGTCCGCGACGAGCGTGCGCAGCCCCTGGGTGAAACCGAGGATGTCCGGGATGTGCGCGTAGACGTTGTTCGCGACCACGAGATCGGCCGGGCCGTGTTCCGCGCGGATCGCGGCGGCCGTTTCCTGGCCGAGGAACTCGGTCACCGTCGGCACGCCCTTGTCGCGCGCGGCCTGCCCGACGTTCGCCGAGGGTTCGACGCCGAGACAGCGGATCCCGCGCTCGACGACGTGCTGGAGCAGGTAGCCGTCATTGCTGGCGACCTCGACCACGAACGGTTCGGCGCGGTCGATCCGCGGGAGCGCGCCGTCGACGAACCGGCGCGCGTGCTCCACCCACGAGGTGGAAAACGACGAGAAATAGGCGTATTCGGTGAACGTCTCTTCCGGGGTGATCAACGGCGGCAGCTGCGCGAGCCAGCACTCGGTGCAGACGCGCAGGTGCAGCGGGTAGGTCGCTTCGGGTTCGTCCAGCTGTTGTGCGGTGAGAAACAGCTCACAAGGGGGCGTGGCGCCCAGATCGACGACACTCGCCATTCCCGCCGATCCGCACAGCCTGCATTTCGTCATGAGTGGGCAACTCCCCGTTTTCCGCTGCCGGAGCGGCCGCGTCGCCCATAGGTTCGCTACCTTCGCCGCCCCTGTTACAACGCCCCTCCGCCGTGTCGTCCATCCACGTACACGTGTCGGCCGTCCGGGTGCGCGTGTCGTCCGTTCCGGCCCGGAACCACCCCGCACCGAGGTCCCGGCGGTGCCCCGGCCAGGCGTCGCCGCACCGACGTCGGCGGGCTCGAACTCCGAGGTCACACCCCTGGGAGACGGCTCGTCACTCGCGGCATCGGAGACCGCTGGACACAATCCGCGCACGGGTGCGTCCCGGCGAGATAACGGCTGGTTCGCCCGCCGGGTTCGAGGGCATGAGAAAGGGGACTCCCGTCGCGTCCCCACGACGGAAGCCCCCTCCCCCGCTCCGGTGGCGCGAGCTCCCCCTTCGCGCCGTTCCGGGCGGGTCCGCGGCCCGGTCCCCCTGGCTACCGAGCCGCGGACGTACTGAAGGGGACCTTCCTCGATCCCCCTTGCGGGGAAGGTCCCCTTCAGCGCACCCCCAGCCTCTCCCCTCTATGTAAGACAGGAGGAGGTTCCCGCCCGGGAGATACATGGTTCGTCAGATTTTTTCGGCCGGGATTTCCGGTCGTCCGGACGAGGGGTACCGGCCAGGTCAGAAGTCGCGGATCACTGAGACTCTGCCGTGCAAGGGATCCGTCACGAAGATCGTGCGCGTCCGCTGGTCGACGGCGACGTCGCCGGGGTTGACGCCGAGGTCGAGCTCACCACTGAGCGCCCCGGCGGCGCCGTCGATCCTCGCCAGCCCGTTGCTGCCGCCGTTGCTGTAGACAGTATCCGTTCCCTGGTGCACCGCGATCGCCGACGACTCGCTGCGCAGCAACACGGTCTTGCGCTCGCTCCGCGTCGCGGCGTCCACAATGGACATGTGGTGGATGGCCGAGTTCGCGACGTACACGGCGCCGCTCTGCTGGTGTACCGCCACTCCGGTGGGTGACGCCCCGACCCGGATGCTCGCGGTGAACTTCCCCCTGCCGATGTCGAAGACCTCCACCGAGTTCGTCGCCGCGCTGGTGCAGTAGGCGAGCTTGCGCCCGCTGTCGACGGCGACGCCGGAGAGCGCCTTTACCGGGCTGTCCGCCGTTCTGCGCAGCGTGGCGCTGACCCCGTCGAGCACCGCGAGCGCGCCGGTCGCGCCGCTCACCGCGTAGATCCGGTTGGCGTGCTCGTCCAGCGCGAGCGACGACGTCCCGGCGCCGGCGCCGATCACGCTGGCGACGTCGAGCGTCACCCCGTCGATCACCAGCACCGTGCCCGCCGGGGGATTGGCGACGTAGATCCGGTTGGCCAGCGGGTCGACGGCGATGTCGCCGGGCGCGCCGCCGGTGCGGACGACCGCGGTGACCGTCGCGCTGAAGCCGTCGATGACCGAGACCGAGCCGGTGGCCGGATCGGAGACGTACGCGAGACCGGTGAGCGGATTCACCGCGACCGCCGCGGGCGCGCCCCCGACGTCGACCGTCACGACCTGCTCCGCCCGTGCTTCAGCGGCCGCGGCCGCGGTGCCCGCACCCGCCGCGACCAGTGCGAACAGTCCGCGCCTGCTCAGTTCCGGACCACGCATCGGCGCCTCCGCGGAGAAGGGGAATGCCCTCGCATTGCCGTTCGACCCTAACCCGGGTGACGATCATGCGAAGGAACTTCGGATCGCCCGATCGCGTTGTTTCCGGTGGGTAACCCGCGAGTTCGAGCGGAAGGAGGCGAGCATCGTGCACAAGCATCACAACGGGCTGAAGACCGCGCTCCTGCTCGGCCTGCTCTCCGCGATCATCATCGCGATCAGCGGGTTCTTCGGCCGCGGCGCGCTGATCATCGGACTGCTGCTGGCGCTGGGCATGAACGCCTTCGCGTACTACAACTCCGACAAGCTCGCGCTGCGTGCCATGCACGCGCGGCCGGTCTCGCAGGCCGAGCAGCCCGCGATGTACCGCATCGTGCGCGAGCTGGCGACGACGGCGCGTCAGCCCATGCCGCGGCTCTACATCAGCCCGACGCAGGCGCCCAACGCGTTCGCCACCGGCCGCAGCCCGCGGCACGCGGCGGTGTGCTGCACCACCGGCATTCTCGAGCTGCTCGACGAACGGGAGCTGCGTGCCGTACTCGGGCACGAACTGTCGCATGTATACAATCGCGACATTCTGATTTCGTGCGTCGCCGGCGCGCTGGCCAGCGTCATCAGCGTGATCGCGAACATCGCGCTGTTTTTCGGCGGCAACAACCGCGACGGCAATCCGCTCGTCTCGCTGCTGCTGGTCCTGGTCGGCCCGATCGCGGCCGCGATCATCAAGATGGGCGTCAGCCGATCCCGCGAGTACCAGGCCGACGCCTCGGGCGCGGAGCTGACCGGCGACCCGCTCGGCCTCGCCTCCGCCCTGCGCAAACTCGAACGCGGGACCCGCGCGGCGCCGCTGGCACCCGAGCCCGCCGTGGTCTCGCAGTCACACCTGATGATCGCGAACCCGTTCCGGCCGGGGGAGGGGCTGTCGAAGATGTTCTCGACGCACCCGCCCATCCAGGACCGCATCCGCCGCCTGGAAGAAATGGCGAACCGCCCCTACTGACTTGGAGCGTTCCGGCCGGTTCTCACCGTCCGCAACGCTCACAGGCCCTTCAGCCCCGCGTACGCAGGGAGACAAACGACCGACTGTGATTGGCCACGGGCAACAACGGATCAACCCCGCGTATTGCAGGGACCGAGCCAAGAGATCAACCTTCCCGACGAGCACCTGACGGGACCATCCCCGCGCATGCGAGGACCACGAGGACCACGCCGGGGATGCCCTGCGCTACCTGGGGCCATCCCCGCGCATGTGGGGAATACACGTTGATCTGTGGCGTTCATTCCGCGTCACCTGCTCGAAGCCAGCGACGCCACTCAGCCGCCGGTCGCTCCGGCCGTCTGGGCGACGTTCATCACATAGTCGCCGTAGCCGGACTTCGCCAGCTTCGAGCCCAGCGCGTAGCACTGATCCGCGTCGATGAAGCCCATCCGCAACGCGATCTCCTCCAGACAGGCGATCCGCACCCCGGTCCGGTGCTCCAGCACCTGCACGAACTGGCCCGCTTCGAGCAGCGAATCGTGCGTCCCGGTGTCCAGCCACGCGAATCCCCGGCCCAGATCGACCAGCCGCGCGCGGTCCTGCCGCAGGTAGGCGAGGTTGACGTCGGTGATCTCCAGCTCCCCGCGCGGCGACGGCTTGAGGCCACGCGCGATCTCCACGACCTGGTTGTCGTAGAAATACAGCCCGGTGATCGCCTTGTTCGACCGCGGCCGCTCCGGCTTCTCTTCGATGGACACCAGCTTGCCGGCCTCGTCGACCTCGCCGACGCCGTAGCGCTCGGGGTCCTTGACCGGGTAGCCGAACAGCACACAGCCGTCCAGCGTGTCGACCGCCTCGCGCAGCCTGCCGCGGAAGCCCTGGCCGTAGAAGATGTTGTCGCCCAGGACCAACGCGACATCGTCGTCGCCGACGAAGTCCGCGCCGATCACGAACGCCTCGGCGAGCCCGTTGGGGCTGGGCTGCACGGCGTAGGAAAAGGACAGCCCCAGCTGCTCGCCGTCACCGAGCAGCTTGCCGAAGTTCGGCAGGTCGGCCGGGGTGGAGATGATCAGGATCTCGCGGATCCCGGCCAGCATCAGCACCGAGATCGGGTAGTAGATCATCGGCTTGTCGAACACCGGCAG
The DNA here is from genome assembly GCF_042739895.1 of Amycolatopsis sp. NPDC059021. Taxonomy (NCBI): domain Bacteria; kingdom Bacillati; phylum Actinomycetota; class Actinomycetes; order Pseudonocardiales; family Pseudonocardiaceae; genus Amycolatopsis; species Amycolatopsis sp. NPDC059021. Next base: position 46,116 of record NZ_JBHYIQ010000041.1, on the reverse strand, counting down.
AAGCTGTTTCGAAACCGCTTGGGTGATCGGATGCAGCCGTGTCCCGCTGCCCCCCGCCAGCACGATCCCCTTCATCCCGCTCCTCCGCTCGACACCTGTAGGGCCGATGACCGACCCTACTGGCCGCGGCTAGGGGAACGCTGGCCCTTTTCCGAAGTACGCCTTGCAGCCGTCGTTGTTCTCGGTGGCGATCTCCAGCACGTTCCTGCCGCCGTCCACCGGCAGCAGCGTCGAGCTGTAGTTGGGGCAGAAGTTGTTGTAGATGCCCGAGATGCGCACCGGTGCGGGCAGCTCGTACCAGTTGCCCGCGCCGAGGTTGTCGTTCGCGAGCAGCACCTGGCCGTTGGCGGACTGCGGGGCACCGTGGGCGTTGGTGTAGATCTGCCCGACCATGACGATCCGGACGCCGCGGGGGCCGCCGGGGAACAGCGCGATCGTCTGCGCGTGCTGGAAGTAGTTCCCGTTCGCGGTCATCACCCTGGTGCCGGGGTCGGCGGGGTCGCCCCAGTTGGCGCCGTCGTCGGAGATCTTGTAGTACGGGTCGCAGTAGCGATCGCCGTAGTTGCAGATCTCGTAGGCGAAGTAGTACCGCCCGTCGGGCAGCCGCCGGATGATCGGCATCCCGGGCCGGACGCGGTGCGGCGGGATGGCCATGGTCAGCTGCTTGGTGCCCCAGTTCACACCGTCGGTCGAGGCGACCCGGTTGAGCACCTGCGCGTACTGCGGCGCCTGCGTCTCGTCGGCGTAGTGCAGCCACAGCGTGCCACCGGCGTCGACGGTGAACTCGGCCTCCCAGATGCCGTCGTGGTTGTGCGAGCGCGCGGCCTCCGACAGGAAACTCCAGGTGCGCCCGCCGTCGCGGCTGGACCAGATCTTGATGCCGACCCGGCGTTGCGGCCCGGCGTCCTGCCGGTAGCTCGCCGCCCACAGCAGGGTCCCCGTCCGCAGGCGGCCGACACGCTGGGGCAGTTCGTACAGGGTGCCGCAGCACATGCCCGCCGCGCCGTCGGGATCGCGGATCTCGCTGAGCTTGTGGAAGGTCTCGCCCTCGTCGGTGCTCTCCATGATCGGCGTGAACTTGCCGCTGCGGTCCTCGCTGCTCAGCGACGCGAGGATGTGCCCGCGGCCGACCGGTGAATGTTCGAGCCGGATCAGCCGCGCGTAGTTGCCGAAACCGGGGACGAGCTGTTTGCGTGTCGCCGCCTGCGCCGGACTGAGCGTCGCGGCACTTACTGTCAGTGACAACACGAGGGCGAGCAGAAGTCTGAACCGGCGCATCTCGAACCCTCTCCACGCAGTAGCGGCGTGATTACACCACGCACTTCAGGAGTGACATCGGCTTTGCCTTCGGCACAGCTACGCAGGTCGCGGGATTTCGCTCGTCCGGGGAAATCCCGCAGCTCGACCGGGTGAGCCGTACACGGTCCGTGGCGGTAACGCGGGACCGTGGCGCGGCGAAAGACGTCACGAGCCGAGAAGCGGCTCATGAGGGGGACGTACCGTCTTGACCAGGAACTTCCGTCGCTGGGCGGGCTGCGCGCTGGCCGTCGCCGTCCTCGCGACGACGGCCGCCTGCGCCGAAGGCTCGTATGGCGTCGGCTACATCGTCGGCCGGCGGGGTGAGTCCGGCGCGTTCACCCCGACACCGCCGACACCGCCGCCACCTCCGTCGCCGACGCGACCGGCCCCCGCGGACCTGCCGAACGAAACCCACAGTGGCAACGGCGACGCGACGGTCCCGATCTCCTGGCCGAGCGACCAGCCGGGGTTCGTCACCTTCGAATGCCCGAAGTGCGTCAGCAACGTCTTCATGAACACCGACGGTGACGAGATCTCGCTCGTCAACGCCATCGGCTCCTACCGGGGCACGCACTGGATCAACATGTCCCTGCACGCCCACCGGCCGACCCGCACCCTCACGATCAGGGCGAACTCCGCCTGGACCGTGACCATCGCCGACGCGCGGAGCCTGCCGGTCGCCGAGCCGGGCAAGGAACTGTCCGGCAAGGCCGAATCGGTGCTCAAGATCCCCGCGGGAGTGACGAAGGCCGCGGTCGCGGCGAGCGGCGACTTCCACTTCGCGCTCTGGGTCACCACGGAGTCCAGCAGCAGGCTCGTGGTCAACCAGCGGCCGCCGTACCGGAACACCATCCCGGTCGACGGCCCCGGTTACGTCCAGGTCGAGGCCGCGGCGAACTGGACGTTCACCGCTTCCTGAGGCTCACCGGTAGTTGGTGAACTGCAGGGCGATCTCGAAGTCCTTGCCCTTGAGCAGGCTGATGACCTCCTGCAGGTGGTCCTTCTTCTTGCCGGACACCCGCAGCTGGTCGCCCTGGATCTGCGCCTGCACGCCCTTGGGCGCCTCGTCGCGGATGAACTTGGCGATCTGCTTCGCCTTGTCCGAGGCGATGCCCTGCAGGATCTTCCCGCCGATCTTGTAGATCTTGCCCGACAGCGCGGGCTCGCCCGCTTCGAACGCCTTCAGCGAGATGCCGCGCTTGATCAGCTTCTCCTTGAACACCTCGACCGCCGCCAGCGCGCGCTCCTCGGTCTCCGACTCGATCGCGAGGGCCTCCTCGCCAGACCAGCTGATCGAGGTCCCGGTGCCGCGGAAGTCGAACCGGGTGGACAGCTCCTTGCTCGCCTGGTTCAGCGCGTTGTCCACCTCCTGGCGATCGACCTTGCTCACCACGTCGAAAGAGGGATCCGCCACGTGTTCTCACACCTCGTACTCGCTTGTCAGGGGCCACCAGCCTAGCCCCACACCACGCCGTTCCGGCTGCCTGGCGCGGTGGGCGCCCATATCCATGTAGGGGCGCCCATACCCGGGTGTGGGGCGCCCGTACCCGTTGGGTATGCTTTTGCCCGGCCGGTTCGCCGTGCCATGGCAGGTTACCCAAGCGGCCAAAGGGATCTGACTGTAAATCAGACGGCTCAGCCTACGGGGGTTCGAATCCCTCACCTGCCACCCGAGCGAGAATGCCCCGGTGATCGATTCACCGGGGCATTCTTGTGTCGGTGGTCCTCAAAGGACGCCGAGGCGGGTTCAGCAGTTCTTGTTGCGCGGCAAAGGGTTCGTGTGGCGCGTGCGGGCGTTGAGGCGGGCCGCCTGACGCGTCAGGTAGTCGCGCTCGGCGAGGTTGGGGGCTTTCTCGGCCGCCTCGGCGTAGAGCTGTGCGGCGGTCGCCATATCGCCGTCGCGCTCGTGGAGGTAGGCCGACACCGCGGTGTGGCGGGGCAGGGCCTCGTCCAGCTTCGCGAGTGCCGCCAGCCCGGCGCGCGGTCCGTCCGCCTCGCCGACGGCGACAGCGCGGTTGAGCCGGACGACCGGACTGTCGGTCAGGCCCGCGAGTTCGTCGTACCACTCGACGATCTGCACCCAGTCGGTCTCCTCGGCGGTGGGCGCGTCGGCGTGGAGTGCCGCGATGGCGGCCTGCGCCTGGAACTCGCCCAGCCGGTCGCGGGCCAGCGCCGTCTGCAGGATCTCGACGCCCTCGGCGATCAGCGAAGTGTCCCACCGGCCGCGGTCCTGCTCGGCGAGCGGCACCAGACTGCCGTCGGGCGCGGTCCGGGTGGCGCGCCGGGCGTGGTGGAGCAACATGAGGGCGAGCAGCCCCGCCACCTCTGGGTGATCGATTACGGTCGTGAGCTGCCGCGTGAGTCGGATGGCCTCGGCCGCGAGGTCGACGTCACCGGAGTAGCCCTCGTTGAAGACCAGGTAGAGGACGCGCAACACGGTGGCGACGTCCCCGGGCTGGTCGAACCGGACGCCGGAGACGGTGCGCTTGGCCCGGCTGATGCGCTGCGCCATGGTCGACTCGGGCACCAGATAGGCCTGGGCGATCTGGCGGGTGGTCAGCCCGCCGACGGCGCGGAGCGTGAGCGCCACCGCGGACGACGGCGTCAGCGACGGATGGGCGCACAGGAAGTACAACTGCAGCGTGTCGTCCACCGCCGAGGCCGGTCCTGGCGCGGGTTCCTCCTCGACGACGTCCTCACGGCGGCGGCGCGCGGTGTCCGCCCGGGTCGCGTCGAGGAACTTGCGCCAGGCCACGGTGACCAGCCAGCCCTTCGGGTTGGCCGGGACACCGTCGGCGGGCCAGACGCGGACCGCCTCGACCAGGGCATCCTGCACGGCGTCCTCCGCCGCCGCGAAGTCGGCTCCGCGGCGGCAGAGGATCCCGAGGACGCCCGGTGTGAGGCTCCGGAGCAGTGCCTCGTCCATCCGGTCGGTCACTCCGTGATGCAGTCGGCATGCGCGGTCATGAACGGGCGCAGTTCGAGCCACTCGTGGATCGGCTTCCCGCCCGCGCCTGGCGCGGCCGACAGCTCCCCGGCCAGCTCGAGGGCTCGCTCGTAGCTGTCCACGTCGATGATCATCCAGCCGGCGATGAGGTCCTTGGTCTCGGCGAACGGGCCGTCGGTGACCGGCGGGCGCCCCTCGCCGTCGTAGCGGACCCACGTCCCTTCGGGGATGAGAGCCTGGCTGTCGACGAACTCGCCGGTCTTTTCGAGCTTGGCCGCGAAGTCTTGCATGTACCGCATGTGTGCCGAGATCTCCTCCGGCGTCCACTTCTCCATCGGCACGTCGTTGGCCGGGGCCGGGGCGCCGCGGTAGTGCTTGAGCAGCAGGTACTTCGCCATCGCTGTTCTCCTCGGTACTGGTGCGGCCCATTGTGGCCGCATTCACCGCTGTGACGGAGCCGTTTCGGGGTTCTCGACATCACCGCCCAAGATTTTTCCGCTCTCTCGGAACAGGCCACGGCGAACCGCCCTCGTGGGCCGGACCTGCTGCTCCTTGTCCTTGCTACCCGTCCACCAGCTTCTGAAGTTCAGGCACGGTCAGCCATGGGTGACGGCAGTGGATCATTCGATGGCAGTTCGAGCACAGCAGTGCGAGGTTGCTGAGGTCGGTCACGATAGGGCCGGACTCGCTCAGTGGTGTCCGGTGGTGGCACTCGATGTAGTCGCGTCCTCGTGGGCCGTAGACCTCTTCGAAGTCGAAGCCGCAGACTTCGCAGGCAACGTGCCCATGCTGTTTGCGCGCCAGCTTTATCTTGCGCTTCCGCAGCTTCGGGTCTCGCTCTCGCACCAGATGTATCCGCTCCAGTACCTGGCCCTCTGTGGCACTGATGCCCTCCAAATCGAGGTCGAGGTCGAGCGGGTTCAGATGAGCTGGCCCGGAAGGCAACTGGATGCTGCTCCTGAGAGCCGCCGCGGTTTTGAGCATCCCCGCAGGGTCGGCGACGTAGGCATCCACGACCAGTTTGTCCGTCCTGCCGCCCCGGGTGGCCTTGCCCCGGTAGGCAGGGTGAATCGTGGCAAGGTCCGCGGTCTTGCGGGCTACGCCGTTGGGATTGCGAAACTTTTCGCTACGGCTCTCCGGCGAGTGGATCGGGAGCTGCTGGAGCAGCGTCGACAGCTCTTTGACGCGAGTGTCGCCAGCATCGAGCCATCGCCAGTCGTTGTTGACGACCAGCGCACAGGCGAGCACGCACTCGTCCCAGGTCCAGGCTGGATTTCGTTTCCCGGGTCCGTCGGTCGGCATGAGGGCACGGTAACGCTGTAGCCCGACAAAGTTGATGCCGTTGCCTCCCTGCCGGCCGTTCCGGAACAGGTCTTCCCGAGTTGGTTGCTCACGGTGTCCGGATGGTGACACTGGTGGCATGGTCAAATCGGGGAGGGTGTTCGCCAGGGCCGAATTCCGCGCGCTGTTCCTGGCGGTGGTGGTCTCCATCGCGGGGGACCAGGTCGCCAGGGTCGGGCTCAGCGTGCTGGTGTTCGAGCGCACCCGCAGCGCGGGGTGGACCGCGGCGGCGTATGCGCTGACGTATGTGCCGAACGTGCTGGCCGGGCCGTTGCTGTCCGGGCTCGCCGATCGGTGGCCGCGGCGCGCGGTGCTGGTCGGCGCCGATCTGCTGCGGGCGGGACTGCTCGTGGCGATGGCGATCCCGGGGCTGCCGCTCGTCGTGGTCGCGTCACTGCTGGTGGTGGTGCAGGCGGCGGGTGCGCCCGGCAACGCCGCGCGGGCCGCGACGCTGGCGGCGGTGCTGCCGGGCGAGGACGAGTACGTGCTCGGCAAGGGTGTCATCGACGTCGTGGTGCAGCTCGCGCAGGTAGCCGGGTTCGCCACCGGTGGCACGCTGACCGCGGCGTTCGGGCCGTCGCAGGCGTTGCTGGCCGACGCCGCGTCGTTCCTGCTGTCCGCCGTCGTGCTCCGCGCCGGGCTCCGTGCTCGGCCCGCCCCCGTGGAACGGTCCGACGCCGCGCCACGCCGGTGGTGGGGCGACCTGACCGCGGGAGCGCGGTTGGTGGCTCAGACGCCGCGGCTGCGCGCGCTCGTCGGGCTGGCGTGCGTCGCCGGCCTCTACATCACCGTGGAGGGCCTGGCCGCTCCGTATGCCGCGCAGGTCGGCGGCACGGCGCGAGCGGTCGGTGTGCTGCTGGCGGCGGGCCCCGCCGGGGCGGTGGTGGGCATGCTGATCGTGCGGCGCCTCCCTTCGGCGGTGCGGCCACGGTTGCTGACGCCGCTGGCGATCGCGGCCTGCGTACCGCTTCTCGTCTGCGCGGCCGAGCCGGGACTGGTGGTGACCGCGCTGCTGTGGGCGGTGTCGGGCCTGGCCAGCGCCTACCACCTGCCGGCGTCGGCGGCGTTCGTGCGCGCGGTGCCTGACGCGCGCCGTGGCCAGGCCTACGGGCTCGCCGCGACCGCGTTGCAGACCAGCCAGGGACTCGGTATCGCACTCGCCGGGCTGGCCGCGACCCAGCTGCCCGCCTCGGCCGTCGTCGCGGTGTGTGGCGGGCTGGGCGTGATCGCGGCCGCCGCGGCGGGCGGGGCGTGGGACCGTGCTCGCCGCGCCCCGCTGTCCGGATCGCTGTTCGGCAGGCCCGAGCGCGAGTCGGCCTAGCGGCTCCACTCGTTCCCTCGGCGGTCCCACTCGTTGCCGGGGCCCCATTCGTTGCCTTGGAAGCGGGTCCACTCGTTCCCGTGCAGCCGGGTCCACTCGTTGCCGCGCCGGGTCTGGTTCGCGAGGAACGTCGTGTTCATGAGGATCACTGCCTTCCGGAGGTTCGTGCATTGGAGGGTTTCGTGAATGACGCTATCGACAGCCGGTGACGACGCGGTTACCGTGGATGCTCCTTCGCAGCTCACCGCAACCGGGGGATGGGATACAGCGTGAAGGTGGATCGGGACGGACACAGATCGGGCTCTGCCGGATGGCAGCTCTGGTCGCTGCCGGGTAGGGCGCTCGCGCTGATCCTGGCCGTCGACCTGGCGGCCGTCGGGACCACCGTGGGCACGGCGAACTCGCTCACGAGCGGTACGCACTGGTGGTGGTTCGCGGCGCTGGTCTGCGGTTCGCTGGCGCATCTGGAGGTCGCCAGGAGCATCGAACGCCGCCGCGAGCAGTCCAGCAAGGGTGTGCCCTACACGAACCTGAAGTCGCTGTGGGTGTTCGCCGCCGTGTTGCTGGTGCCGCTGCCGCTGGTCATCGTGCTGACCGTCGTTTCCTACAGCTACTGCTGGGCGCGGGTCTACGGCCCGTCGGTCGCGCATCGCAAGGCCTACTCGGCCGCCACGTTCGTGCTCGCCTCGGCCGCAGCGAGTGCCGTGCTGCACGCCGGCGGCCTCGACCAGCTGCCGCGGCTGCCGAAGAGCGCGTGGTCCCTGGTGGTCATCGCCGTGGCCGCCGCCGTCTGGTGGCTGGTCAACTACGCGCTCGTGGTGTTCGCGATCGTGCTGTCCACCTCGGGCTCCTCGGTCCGGCAGGCCCTCGGCGACCCCGCCGACCAGCTGGTGGTCGCCGCGGCCCTCGGCCTCGGCGTCACCGTCGCGGCCCTGCTGGTGACGATGCCATGGGCGCTGCCCGCGCCGATGGTGGCGGTGCTGGCCGTCCACCGGGACCTGCTGCTCCCGCAATACCTGCGCGCCGCCCGCACGGACGCGAAGACCGGCCTGGCCGCGCCGACCTTCTGGACGGACGTCGTCAACGCCGAACTCGAGCGGGCCCGGCTCGCGGGCACCAGTGTCGGGGTGATCTTCCTCGACCTGGACCGCTTCAAGCAGATCAACGACACGCATGGTCATCCCGCCGGTGACGAGGCGATCCGGGCGGTGGCCGACACCGTGCGCGGCGAGGTGCGCGGCGCGGATCTGGTCTCGCGCTGGGGCGGGGACGAGCTGGCGATCGTGCTGCCCGGTATCGGGCACCGGCAGCTGCACGCCGTCGCGGAGCGGATCCGGCTCCGCCTCGCGCGGACACCGATCACGCTCACGCGCACCAAGTCCGGGGTGACGCAGATCCTTCCCGGCGTGACCACTTCCATGGGGCTGGCGTCCTTCCCCGGCAACGGCGTCGACGCCGACCAGCTTGTCCTCGCCGCCGACCACGCGCTCCTCGACGCGAAGCGCAACGGCCGCAACCAGTCCGTCTCCGCGACCAGTATTTAGCTCCCGCGATCCGTTCAAGAGGGACTTCTCGCCGGGATGATGGTGAATTTCACCTATTGGCCTGCCATGTTTTCCTGTGCTGTGCGAGGCTGTTCAGATCATTTTCCGTTTTGTCGCCGATGCGTCGGTTCCTGGTGTCCGATGTGGTGTGTCGAAGTGACAAACTCGCTGGTAGTGACGCTCATGCTTCACTGGTGACGGAGAATTTGGGTGCTCACGTTCGGCGTTTCGGACCACCATTGTTTCCGCCTTTTGGTCGCTGTCGAGATAAATCGGTGATGTGGCGGCCGGTCTCGTAACGCTCGCATTGGCCGACCCGACAGCCATCGAGGCCCGTGCATCTCACGGGCGGCTCACAGCTGAATCCCATGGAGGTGCGTATGTCATTTTCCGGGACGAAACAGCAGACCAGTCAGGGCCCGGCGAGGGAGGACCTGGTCAAAGTGCAGTACGAGGACGCGGCCGCGGCGGCGAACTACGCGGCGTCGTTCGAAGGTTGGGGCCCGACCGCCCGCTACCACTGGTCGCGGCGGTACGCCGTCGGAGAGGCCTTGAAGGACTGCCCCGGTGGGGCACTGCTCGACGTCGGGTGCGGCCCCGGCGTGCAGGTCCGGTACCTGCTCGACGAGCGGCCCGGCGAATTCCGCATCACCGCGTGCGATCAGTCGGCCGCGATGATCGCGGCCACCGCCGAACGCGTCGGCACGGACGAAGACGTCCTGCTCTCGGTGGCGGACATCGAGGACATGCCGTTCGGCGACCAGAGTTTCGACGTGGTCCTCGCGATGGGAGTGCTCGAATACGTCGACGCGGGCAACGCGTTGCGGGAGATCGCGCGGGTGCTGCGGCCGGGCGGGCTCGTCGTCGCGACGATGCTCAACCCGCTGAGCCCGTACCGGTTGTTCGAGTGGGGCGTGTTCTGGCCGGCGCGGCGGGTGGCGGGGTTCGTCGAGCGGTGGTGCGGTGTCCCGCCGCATCGACGGCACGCTGCCCGGAAAACGGGGATCCACGCGGTCCGCCCGGCTCGGCTGCGGAAGTTGCTGTGGCAGTCCGGATTGTCGGCGGAGGACATCGCGTTCTACGACGTGACGGTGCTGGTACCGCCGTTCGACCGTCTCGTGCGCCGGTGGCGGCGGGGGTGGCGGCACGCGCCGGAGACCACGGTGAGCAGGGGCGCGCGGTGGTGGCTCGGCACGGCCTACCTGATGACCGCGCGTCAGTCCACGTCGGCCTGACCGGTGTCGGGGAGGCCGGGCGGGAACGCGGCCTCCCCGCCCCGATTTCAGGAACCGAGATAGCGCAGGATCGCCAGTACCCGGCGGCTGTAGCCCGCGGTGCTGGTCAGCTCCAGCTTGTCGAAGATGGCGTTGACGTGTTTCTCGACCGCGCTCAGTGACACGAACAGCAACCGGGCGATGCCCGCGTTCGTGTGACCTTCGGCCATCTTCTCCAGCACCTCGTGTTCCCGCGAGGTCAGTTTGGCGAGCGGATCACCGTGGGTGGTGCGCGCGAGCAGCCGCCGCACCACTTCGGGGTCGAAGGCCGCGCCACCCGCCGCGACCCTGGCGAGCGCGTCGAGGAACTCCCCGACCTGGACGACACGGTCCTTGAGCAGATAGCCCACTCGCTCCTCGTCGCCGGTGATGAGTTCGGCGGCGTACCGTTTTTCGACGTACTGGGAGAGCACCAGCACGCCGATCTCCGGCCAGCGGCGCCGGATCTCCAGCGCGGCACGCAGCCCTTCGTCGGTGTGCGTCGGCGGCATCCGGACGTCGGTGACGATCACGTCCGGCTGATAGGCGGCCGTCCTCGCCACGAGTGCCTCGGCGTCTCCCACTGCCGCGACCACCTCGTGCCCCTCCTCGGTGAGCAGCCGGACCAGGCCCTCGCGCAGCAGCGTCGAATCCTCGGCAAGGATCACCCGCACGGCAGTACCGCCCGTACCACCGTCGGCCCGCCCACCGGACTGTCCACAGTGAACTCACCGTCGGCGGCCGCGACGCGCCGGGCGAGGCCGGAGAGCCCGCCGCCGGGCCGGGCACCACCGGCCCCGTCGTCGGCGATCTCGATCAGCACCGACTCTCCCTCGCGCCGGACGTCGATGTCGATCCGGGTCGCCGCCGCGTGCTTGATGGTGTTGGTGACCGCTTCCGAGGCCACGAAATACGCGACCGTCTCGAGCGCGGCGGGCGGGCGCCGGGACAGGTCGTAGCGTAGCCGGACCGGGACGGCGCTGCGTTCGGCGAGCGCCTCGAGCGCGGTGTGCAGTCCGCCCTCGTCGAGCGCGATCGGGTACACGCGCCAGGTGACCTCGCGCAGGTCGCGCAGGGCCTCCTGGGATTCCTCGTGCGCCTGGCGCAGCAACTCCGCCGCGCGCTCGCCCTCGGCGCGACGGGCACGCCCCAGCAGCATCCCGAGTGCGACGAGCCGTTGCTGGACGCCGTCGTGCAGGTCGCGTTCGATGCGGCGCCGTTCGCCGTTGACCGCCTCGACCACTTCGGCGCGGCTGGTGGACAGCTCGGAAACCCTGCGGCGCAACAACTCCTGCTGGCTGGGGCCGAGGAAACGCCGGGCGAGCTTGCGATCCAGCGAGACAGTCCCCGCCAGGCCCTGCAGGGCGACGAACAGGAGCAGGATGCCGAGCGCGCCGACCGGGAGGAGGTCGTACCAGTGGGCGGGCCCTTCGCCGAGCGGCGACTTCCCCTGGCCGTACTTCACCAGGACGACCACGCCGGACACGGCGCCGTAGAGGATCAGCAGGATGATCCCCGCGCTCAACATCCCCAGTACACAGCGCACGGCCAGGTAGTTCAGCGCCCGGGGCCCGCTGTAGCCGGTCGCGTGCTCACCGCGGAAAAATCGTTCGATACGTCTCCGTTCCATTTCGGACAGTCGGCGGGCGCCGCCGAACACGGGTTTCCGCGCCGCGGGCAGCGCCAGCGCGATGCCGCCCAGCACGACGTAGACGAGTTCCGCCCACGCGGTCACCGCGCCGATCGCGAGCCCCAGCGTCGTGGGCAGCAGGTCACGCAGACGAGCACGGGAGGTGGCGGATTCGGACACTTCGCCAGGTTAGCGAGGGGACGTGCGCCGGGTACTGAGGTTTTCCGCAGTGATCCTTGCCGGTTCACCCCAGTGTGTGGCGCCCCGGTGATTCGTACGTTCGATGGCATCCGCAGGCGATCACGAAAGGCTGCCATGAACCTCTCCTTGACCGAAACCGCCGCCGAACCGATGAGTGGCCTCGCCGGCTGGGCCGTCGGCCTGATGGACTCGCTGGGCGGGCCCGGCGCCGCGGTGATCGTCGGGCTCGACAACCTGTTCCCGCCGATCCCGAGCGAACTCGTCCTCCCGCTCGCGGGGTTCTCCGCGAGCCGCGGCACGTTCGGCCTTGCCGGCGCGTTGTTCTGGACGACGCTGGGTTCGGTCGCGGGCGCGGTGATCGTCTACTACCTCGGGCTGCTGCTCGGCAGAGAGCGCACCCGGCGGCTGCTGGGGCGGATTCCGCTGGTGAAGACGTCCGACTTCGACCGCACCGAGGCGTGGTTCGCCCGGCATGGCGGCAAAGCCGTGTTCCTGGGCCGGATGGTGCCGATCTTCCGCAGTCTGATCTCGCTGCCCGCCGGGATCGAGCGGATGCCCTTCGGCCGGTTCCTGCTGCTGACCACGGTGGGCAGCCTGCTGTGGAACACCGCGTTCGTCGTCGCCGGATACCTGCTCGGGGAGAGCTGGCATCTGGTCGACCGCTACGCCGAAGTGTTCCAGTACCTGGTGATCGCCGCCGTCGTGCTCGCGCTGGGGCTGTTCGTCTTCTTCCGCCTGCGTGAACGGAGTCGAGCCGATGTCCGCTGAAGTGCGTGGTGCCTCCCCGATGGGGCCCGGACCCATCGGGGAGGCAGCGGGATCAGGCGCGGAACGGCCCGGTGACCTCGTAGGTGATGCCGCCCGAGGACGATCCGGAAGTGCCTCGCTGCGAGGAGAAGTACAGGCGATTCCCGGCCGGGGTGAACGCGGGCCCGGTGATCTCCGACGCGCTCTGCCCGGTGATCCGCAGGAACGGCGCGACGATGTCGTCCGGGGTGATGAGGCAGATCTCCATGTTCCCGCCGTCCTCGGCGACGAACAGATCGCCCGACGCGGACCCGGTGACGTTGTCGACACCGGTCAGCGGCGCCGCGCCGTTCGTGACCAGCGAGTCGTCGTAGGCCAGCTCGTAGGTGCTGTTCGCGAGGTCGAGCTGCCAGACGCGGTTGTCGCCCTTGGTAGTGAACCACGCGGTGTCGTTGGCGTAGTGCAACCCCTCTCCGCCGTTGAACCGCTTCGCGCCGGACACCTGATTGCGCGTCGCGGTCGGGGAGCCGTCGGGGTCGGGGACGGTCGCCCAGCTGAAGCTGCCCGACGTCGCCGAGCCCGCCTTGAGTACCTGGAGCGTTCCGGCCGAGAGACTGCCCCAGGTCGCCGGGACGAACCGGTAGAAGCAGCCGTCGGTGACGTCCTCGGTCAGGTAGACGACCTTGCGGACCGGGTCGGCCGCGGCGGCCTCGTGCTTGAACCGGCCCATCGCGGGCCGCTGGACGGCGGCCGACGCGGGGCCGGCCGGGGCGCACTCGTAGACGAAGCCGAGGTCGATTTCCTCGCAGGAGAGCCAAGTGCCCCAAGGCATCGCCCCGCCCGCGCAGTTCTGGCGGGTGTTGCCGAGGATCCGGTGGGCGCCGACGATGTTCGCGTTCGCGTCGAAGCGGACCGCGCTCGCGCCACCGCCGGGGTTGATCTCGGAGTTCGAAACGTAGATCCAGCCGGTGCCGTCGGGGAACACCGCACCGCCGTCCGGGGCGCTGTGCCAGGTGTAGCCGGTGCTCGCGACCTGCTGCCCCGAGCGCGCGATGACGCGGCTGGTGAACCCGGCGGGCAACTGGATGCCGTTGGTGTCGGCCGCCTGCAGCGGGCCGTAGGGGCTGGGGCCGTTCTGCGCGGGCGCGGCCAGCGCGGACGACGTCAGGGTGTTGCCGAACGCGGTGACACCCGCGCCGATCACGGCCGCGCGCAGAAAGTTCCGTCGCTTCACTCGAGCCTCCAAGAATCCGCTTCGTGGTGGGGCGGGAAAGGAGCGGATCGGAGGTTACGGGCGAAACGGGACAAAGAGATGAACGCGCGGCGTAGCCGAAGGGGACTTTCAGTGCGTCCACCGCACCGAAAGTCCCCTTCGAGCCAGCCGGTTACGCCGCCTGGGGCAGCGGCGCCGACGCCGGGGCCAGCGCCAGGTCGAGCACCTCGCGGACGTTCGCCACCGCGTGCACGTCGAGTTCGGCGAGCACCTCGGCGGGGACGTCGTCGAGGTCCGGTTCGTTGCGCTGCGGGATGATCACGGTCTTCATCCCGGCCCGGTGCGCTGCTAGGAGCTTCTGCTTGACCCCGCCGATGGGCAGCACCCGCCCGGTCAGCGACACCTCGCCGGTCATCGCGACGTCCGCGCGCACCACGCGGCCGGAAAGCAGCGAGGCCAGTGCCGTCGTCATCGTGATCCCGGCGCTCGGCCCGTCCTTCGGCACCGCGCCCGCGGGCACGTGGACGTGGATGCCGCGCTCCTTCAGGTCACCGACCGGCAGCTCCAGCTCCGCGCCGTGCGAGCGCAGGTAGGAGAGCGCGATCTGCACCGACTCCTTCATCACGTCCCCGAGCTGGCCGGTGAGCTGCAGCCCGGTGGCGCCGGACTCCGGATCCGCCAGCGACGCCTCGATGTAGAGCACGTCCCCGCCGGCCCCGGTCACCGCCAGTCCCGTTGCCACGCCCGGTGTCGCGGTCCGCTGGGTCGACGCGGGCAGCGATGATTCCGGCAGGTGCCGCGGGCGGCCCAGGTAGGTCTCCAGGCCTTCGGCGTCCACCGTGACCGGCAGGGTGACCTCGTCGAGCGCGACCTTGGTGGTGATCTTGCGCAGCACCTTCGCGATCGTCCGGTTCGCGTTGCGCACGCCCGCTTCGCGGGTGTACTCGGCGGCGATCCGGCTGAACGCCTCGTCGGTGATGACGACGTCGTCCTTGCCCAGCCCGGCGCGTTCCAGCTCGCGGGGGAGCAGGTGGTCGCGGGCGATGGTCACCTTCTCGTGCTCGGTGTAGCCGTCGAGCGTGACCAGCTCCATGCGGTCCAGCAGCGGGCCGGGGATGGTCTCCAGCGCGTTCGCCGTCGCCAGGAACACCACGTCCGACAGGTCGAGCTCGACCTCGAGGTAGTGATCCCGGAACGTGTGGTTCTGCTCCGGGTCGAGGACTTCGAGCAGCGCCGCGGTCGGGTCGCCGCGGTAGTCGGCGCCGACCTTGTCGATCTCGTCGAGCAGCACGACCGGGTTCATCGAGCCCGCTTCCTTGATGGCGCGGACGATCCGGCCGGGCAGCGCGCCGACGTAGGTCCGCCGGTGTCCGCGGATCTCCGCCTCGTCACGGATGCCGCCGAGCGCGACGCGGACGAACTTGCGGCCCATCGCCTTCGCCACCGACTCGCCCAGCGACGTCTTGCCGACGCCGGGAGGGCCCGCGAGGGCGAGCACCGCGCCGGATCGCCGCCCGCCGACCGGCCCGAGGCCCGATTCCGCGCGTCGCTTGCGCACGGCCAGGTATTCGATGATGCGTTCCTTGACGTCGTCGAGGCCCGCGTGGTCGGCGTCGAGGATCGCCCGCGCGCCCGCGATGTCGTGGACGTCGGTGGTGCGCTCGTTCCACGGCAGCTCCAGCACCGTGTCGAGCCAGGTCCGGATCCAGCCGCCCTCCGGTGACTGGTCCGAGGTCCGCTCCAGTTTGTCCACTTCGGACAGTGCGGCCTTCTTGACGTGCTCGGGCAGCTCGGCGGCCTCGACCCGGGCGCGGTAGTCGTCGTCGGCCGCGGATCCGTCGAGCTCGCCCAGCTCCTTGCGGATCGCCTCGAGCTGACGGCGCAGCAGGAATTCCTTCTGCTGCTTCTCCATGCCCTCCTGGACGTCCTTGCGGATCGTGTCCGTGACCTCCAGCTCGGCGAGGTACTCGCGGCTCCATTCGAGCGCCTTCTCCAGGCGCGTCGAGACGTCGAGCGTGGTGAGCAGTTCGAGCTTCTGTTCGGTCTTGAGGTACGGCGCGTTGCCGGACAGGTCGGCGACGGCGGAGGGCTCCTCCACCTGCTGGACGGCGTCGATCAGCTGCCAGCCGCCGCGCTGCTGCAGCACCGAGATGACGACGGCCTTGTACTCGGTGGCGAGCTGGGCCGTGCGGTCGTCGGTGACCTCGGGGGCGTCGTCGGCGTGGACCCAGCGGGCGGCGCCGGGGCCGTCGGCGATGCGGCCGACGGTGGCGCGGCGGGTGCCGCGCAGCAGGACCGCGGCCTTGCCGCCGGGGACGCGGCCGACGCGTTCGACGGTCGCGACGGTGCCGACCTCGGCGTATTCGCCGTGGACGCGGGGGACGATCAGGACCTCGGCCTTCGCCGCCGCGGCGGAGCGGATGCCGGGGAAGGACGCCTGCGCGGGCGTCTTGGCCTGGGCGGACTCCACCGCGGCCCGGGTCTCGCTGTCGGTCAGATCGAGCGGGACCACCATGCCCGGCAGCACGACGTCGTCGTCCAGCGGGAGCACGGGCAGGAGGCGGGTGTCGGTCATGTGCACTCCTCGGTTAGTTGAGTCTGCCTAGCTCAACTCTCCGATCGACTGGTTTGTTTCCATTGGAGTGTTCGCCCGCAGCGATCACCCCGCCGATCCTCAAACATCCGATCCCCCTCCCCGCCCCAAGTGCGTTTACCGGGCGAAAACCACAAGCCCGGGGTGCCCCCGCGTTCGTATTTACCCCAAAACACGCCGGCCCCCCCGGC
>NZ_JBHYIQ010000041.1:23345-29826 GCF_042739895.1 Amycolatopsis sp. NPDC059021 | reverse complement strand
CGCCGTGGGTGGCCCCGAGTGCGTTTAGCCCGCTAAACGCGCCGGGCCGCAGGAGGAGACGAGGGAGACATCGGAGCTGTGGGAATGGAACGAGGGGCGGGTCAGGCGGGTTTTTCGGCGACGCCGCACCACGCGAAGGGCCGAGCCTCGGCCTCGACGGCGTTCAGCCGGCGGTCCGGCCGCCAGTCGGGAAGGTGCACGACGCCGGGTTCCAGCAGTGTCCAGTCCCCGAACAGCTCCACGATCTCGTCGCGGTCCCGCAGCCACATCGGGTTGCTCGTGTTCCGGTACTGCTCGACGAGCCAGCGCAGCCCGTCCAGTGCCTCGCCCGGCTCGGCGTCGCCTTCGCTCATGTGCGAGATCACCAGCCTGCTGCCCGGCGCCAGCGCGTCCCGGTACGTCCGCACGATCCCGGCGGGATCGTCGTCCGGCCCGGCGAAATGCAGCACGGCCACCAGCATCAGGCAGACCGGCTGCGTGAAGTCGATCAGTTCCCGCGTCCGCGGCGCGCGCAGGACCGTCTTCGGGGAGCGCATGTCGGCCTGGATGATCCCGGCCCAGTCGGTCGCGCCCTCTTCCTCCAGGATGACCGTCGCGTGTGCCACCGCCACCGGCTCGTAATCGACGTAGACCACTTTCGCCGGCTCGTCGTCGGGCAGTTCGGCCGCGATCACCTCGTGCACGTTCCCGGCCGTCGGCACCCCGGAACCGAGGTCGATGAACTGCCGGATCCCGGCGCCCAGCGCACTGCGCACCGCCCGGTTCATGAACTCCCGGTTGTGCCGCGCCCCCGGTTTGACGTACGGCCACTGCCGTTCCATCCGGCGCCCGAACTCGCGGTCCACGGCCCAGTTCTGGGTGCCCCCGAGATACCAGTCGTAGATCCGCGCCGCGGACGGCTTCTCGGTGTCGACGCCCTCCGGCGCGGTCGGCGCGGAATCCCCCTGCTCGGTCACGATCGGTCCCCTCGCTCGCGCATTCCTGTGCTCAGCGTAGCGAGCTTGGGGCCTGCGAGAAGCCGCCACGCGCCGGAGTCATCGAACCGCCGGCCGCCGCTGCCAGTACGTCCACAGCGGGCGATAGCCCTGTGCGTACCAGAACGGCGTCGACCGCGGATTCGCCGCGGCGTGGTGCAGCAGCACGACGTCGGCGCCCTCCTCGTCGAGAACCTGGTGCGCGTGGGTGGCCAGCGCGGTGCCGACACCGGACGATCGCGCGGCCTCCGCGACCGCCAGAGACGACAGATAGCCGACGCGCGTCGCGGCGACGCGGTCGCTGATCCAGCCGGTCTCGCCAGGGTGCTGGACGTTCACCATGCCGAGCGGACGGCCGTACAACTCGGCGATCCACAACGGCGGCTCCGGCCGTTTCAGCTGCTCGGCGAGGTCCTTGGCCAGGATCTCCTCGACGCCCGCGCGCAGGTTGACCGTGCCGAACTGGGCGTCGTAGGAGTGCAGCTCCATCCCCAGCGCGACGGCGGTGTCGAGGTCGCCGGGCTCGGCCCGGCGGATCTTGACGCCCGGCGTGCCGCGCGGGCCCGCCGGTGTCATCCGCTCGGCGGGCCGCACCGCGATCACGCGCAGGGGCGCGAAGCCGTGGTGCAGCATCTCGCGCGCGCCCGCGGCGTCACGGCTGGCACGCGGCACGATCGCCGCGGTCTCGGTGTCGCCGGGTTCGGCGGCCGCACGCAGATGTTCATCCCATCGGGTGAGGAGCGCGTCGAGCGCGTCCGCCGGGCGTGGGCCCGCCAGCTGGAGGTCGAGCCGGTGCTCGGTCAGCGCGCGCCAGGGCGCGTTCGGGGCGTCGCGGTCCACCTGGACCCGGGAAGCGAGGCCCGCCGCGGCGGAGCCGCCGGCCTCGACCCCCAGCACCACGGCGTTTTCGGAGGTCTCGAAGGCAATCGAACCGGGGAGCAGGGGATCCACCGCCGCGAGCCGCGTCGCGTGTTCGGAGGCAATCACGTCGCTGTGCATGGGGCACATTCAAGCGCTACCCGGCCGGATGTGCGTAGAGAACCGCGCGGATGGGAATCCCGTAGGCGACCCCGGATGTTTCACTCCTTGGTCCACGCAGGTCAGTGCGGCTTGGTCATTGTTAACCCTGGGGTGATCTCCTAGTGTCTCGAAAGGGACACGGGTACGCCCTACGGGGTACGGTATGGCCCTTGTCCACACCTGACGTCACGGATGAACGACCGGTGGGGCAGCCGGGAAGGAAGGTCGGATGCCGGACAGCAACGCCCACGCCCCAGCCTCCGCACAGGCCAAATCGGGCACGGGTGGAGCCGGGACGTCAGCGTCTTCTGTGTCCTCTTCCGAGGCCCGCACCGACGAACGCCGCTTCCGCGCCTACACCTTCGTCGTGCTCAGCCTCGGCCTCGTCGCGGCCTTCGCGGTCGGCGCGTGGTTGCCGTTCAAGGGGAATGTCGACCTCTGGTGGATCGGCCTCGTCCTCACGGTCGCCTTCCTGCTCGCCGAGCAGCTCGGCATCAACGTCGACGTCCGGAGCGGGATCTCCTGGACCATTTCGTTCACTGAAATCCCGCTGGTAATCGGTTTCTTCATCGCTCCGTTCGAGGTCGTGCTCGCCGCGCACCTGGTCGCGGGCATCGGGACACTGCTCGCCCGCAAGGTCGCCGGACGTGTCCTCTACAACGCGGGCGCGTTCCTGCTGGAGATCACCGGCGCCTTCGCGGTCGCGGGCCTGGTCAAGCAGGCCACCGGCTCGGTGGACATGACGTGGGTGGCCGCGCTCGCCGGGACACTGGCCGCGCCGCTGGTCAGCACGCTGCTCGCGCTCGCCGCGGTGCGGGTGCTGCGCCGCCGGATGCGGGTCAGCACCGCGATCCGGCTCACCGGGCGCATCCTGGTCGTCGGCTTCGTCAACGCCTCGGTCGGCCTCTCCGGCTACCTGGTCATCTCCAGCACGCCCAAGGCGTGGCCGCTGGTGCTCGCCGTCTTCCTCGGGCTGACCGCGCTGTACTGGGCCTATTCCGATCTCCTGCGCGAACAACGCGACATGGAGGCGCTCTCGGACGTCAGCCTGATGGTCGCCCGCTCCGGCCAGCAGGCCGCGGCACGGCCCGCGAGCCGCGCGGACGAGCTCGTCGGCGGCGTCGACGTCCGCGAGTGGGCCACGATCGCCGAACGCATCAAGGACCAGCTCGCCGCCGGGCGGGTGGTGCTGCGGCTGCGGCTGGAACCCAAGGACGCCATGCGCGTGGTCGTCGCGGGCGACGACCTGCCACCGATCGACCCGGCCGCCGACGATCCGCTGCTGCGCCTTCCCGGCGCGCACGTCCGGCACTTCCGGATCACCGAAGCGAATCCGGACGTCCGCGCCGCGCTGATCGACCGTGGCGCGCAGGAGGCGCTCGTCGTCCCGCTGCGCAGCGCGAACCAGCTCCTCGGCGTCGTCGAGGCCCACGACCGGCTCTCCCGCTGGCGTGGTTTCGGCAAGTACGACGTCCAGCTGCTGGGCACGATGGCGAGCCACCTCGCGACTTCGCTCGACAACCGCCGCCTGCTCGCGACACTGCGGCACGACGCGTACCACGACCCGCTCACCGGGCACCTCAACCGGCCGGGCTTCCGGCAGGTCGCGAAGGAACCGTTGCGGGAGTTCGCGAACGCGGTGGTGCTGCGCATCGACCTGGACGTGTTCTCGACCGTCAGCGACGCGCTGGGCTACGCGTGGGCCGACCGGATGGTGATCGCCGCGGGCCGCCGCATCCGCGACGCGCTCGGCCCGGAGGTCCCGCTCGCGCGGCTGGAGGGCGCCTCCTTCGCGGCGTTGCTCGTCGGCTGCGCGCCCGAGAACGCCCACGCGGCGGCGGAACGGCTGCGTGCCGAGCTTTCCGCGCCGTACCCGGTGGACCGGCTCTCCGTCGAAGCGAACGCGATGATCGGGTACGCCACCACCTCGCCCGAGGACAACGGCGACGCCGTGGACATCGACGGCCTGCTCCAGCGCGCCGACGTCGCGGTCCGCGCCACCCGCGGCGGCGAGGAGGTCCGCGGCTACGTGCCGAGCATGGGCCAGATCTTCCTGCGGCGCTTCCAGCTGGTCACGCAGTTCCGGCAGTCGCTGGAGGACGGCCAGGTCACCGTGCACTACCAGCCCAAGATCACCCTGCCGAACCGTCAGGTGCAGGGCGTCGAGGCGCTGGTGCGCTGGGTGCACCCGGAATTCGGCAGGCTCGGCCCGGACGAGTTCGTCCCGGCGATCGAGGCGGCCGGGCTCATCGGCGTGCTGACCTCGTTCGTGCTGGAGGCCTCGCTCAAGCGCGTCCGCAAGTGGCTCGACGAGGGCCTGCGGATCTCCGCCGCGGTGAACCTGTCGGTGCGCAACCTCGCCGACGAGGACTTCCCGGCCAAGGTCGCGCGCGAGCTGGAACGCTTCGACGTCCCACCGGAGCTGCTGACGTTCGAGCTGACCGAGTCCGGGGTGATGTCGGACCCGCAGAAGGCGCTGCCGATCCTGCGCGAGCTGCACTCGCTGGGCATCGTGCTCGCGGTCGACGACTTCGGCACCGGGTACTCGTCGCTGGCCTACCTGCGGCAGCTCCCGGTCGACCAGGTCAAGATCGACAAGAGCTTCGTGCTCGGCATGGGCACCGACCTCGGCGACCTCGCCGTGGTGCGCTCGATCGTCGAACTCGGCCATTCGCTCGGGCTCACCGTGGTGGCCGAGGGCGTCGAGGAGGACGTCGCCCGCGATCAGCTCGAAGCGATGGGTTGTGACGTCGCGCAGGGCTATCTCATCTCGCGGCCGCTGCCGGAGGACCGCTTGGAGGCGTGGCTGCAGGCGCGGACGGCCCGCTCGCCGGGACGGCACTCGGAGACGGTGCTGACCCTGCTGACCTGAGGTTTTGTACTTTGGCCACCCCGGGTGCACAACGGGGTGACAGGGCTTGCTAATCTTTCCAAGTCCTCGCGAGAGGCCAGGCCCCTTTAGCTCAGTCGGCAGAGCGTCTCCATGGTAAGGAGAAGGTCTACGGTTCGATTCCGTAAAGGGGCTCGCGAGTGGGCGGGCTATGCTTGCGGAAAGCGCAAGCGTAGCTCGCTTCGCGGTGTCCTCTGGGGGTCGGACCCCCAGACCCCCGCCAGGGGCCAGCCCCTGGACCCCGGGGTGGGCGCAAGTAGGGCGGTGTAGCTCAGTTGGCAGAGCAAGCGGCTCATAATCGCTGTGTCGCCGGTTCAAGTCCGGCCACCGCTACGCGGTAATCCTGGGGTGCGACCCCAGACCTGAGAGAGAAGGAAACGCTGTGGCTGCCACCGACGTGCGACCCAAGATCACGCTGGCGTGCGAGGAGTGCAAGCACCGCAACTACATCACCAAGAAGAACCGGCGCAACAACCCGGATCGCCTGGAGATGAAGAAGTTCTGCCCGAACTGCGGTACGCACCGGACTCACAAAGAGACCCGCTGACGTCGAGCGGTTCCTCATCCAGCTTCGCCGAAGCCGTCCCGGACACCCCGGGGCGGCTTCGTCGTTCCCGGAGCCCGGTAGCCTCCTGGCGTGCCCTTGGATCAGTCGTTCACCGGGCGGAGCTATCCGTCCGCCAGCAAGTATGAAGTGAGCCGGGAGAAAATCCGGGAGTTCGCCGACGCGATCGGCGACGAGAACCCGCTCTACCGGGACCCCGACGCCGCGCGCGCCGCAGGTCATCCCGACGTCATCGCGCCGCCGACGTTCGTGACGATCATCAACCTCGCCGCGATCAACACCATCGTCACCGACCCCGAACTGGGGCTGGACTACTCGCGCATGGTCCACGGCAACCAGTCCTTCGGCCACACCCGCCCGATCCACGCGGGAGACGTGCTCGAGCTGACCACCCACATCGAGAAGATCATGGCGCGCGCGGGCAACGACTTCATCGACCTCCGCGCCGACATCACCGATGCTCAGGGCGCGCCGGTGTGCACCACCCGGGCCCAGCTCGTCGTGCGAGGGGAGGACTCGTGAACGTCGGAGACGAACTGCCCCCGCTGCGGGTGCGGATCACCAGGGACCAGCTCATCCGCTACGCCGGCGCGTCCCTGGACTTCAACCCCATCCACTGGAACGAGAGCTTCGCGAAGAACGTCGGGCTCCCGGACGTCATCGCGCACGGCATGCTGACCATGGCGCTGGCGGGCCGGGTCGTCACCGACTGGCTCGGCGATCCCGGCCGCCTCGTCGACCTCAGCACCCGCTTCACCCGCCCCGTCGTGGTCCCCAACGACGAGCAGGGCGCGCTCGTCGAGTTCACCGGCAAGGTGGCCGCCATCTCGGACGACGGGATCGCCCGCATCGATCTGGTGGCCAAGTTCGACGGCCAGACCGTCCTCGGCAGGCCGCAGGCCAACGTCCGCGTGAGCTGAAGGGGACGTTCGTCGCATAGGACGTGCTGAAGGGGACTTTACACGCAACGCGGGAGAGGGAAGTCCCCCTAAGCATACACAGGGGCGCGTGAGGAGGCCCGCGACCGCGTCG
>NZ_JBHYIQ010000041.1:15667-23335 GCF_042739895.1 Amycolatopsis sp. NPDC059021 | reverse complement strand
GTTGAGGGGGTTTTTGGTCTATTGGGTGGTGCTTCTGGGTATTGTCCTCCCTTCTGGTTTGTGTAACGCCCCCTTCAGCATCCTCAGGGGAGCTTCAGGAGGCCCTCGACGGCTTCGGCCATGCCCTGTTCGCCACGCGCGTTCGGGTGCAGCGCGGCGGCGGGTGACGCGGGGAAGAGCCCCTCGACCCAGCGTTTGTCCGTCGCCGCGCACAGGTCGTGGCCCTTGCCGGGCGTCGCGGTGTCGGCGAATCCCGCGCCGTGCGCCTTCGCCTGCGTGGCGAGCATGCTGTTGAACTTGCCGAGCGACTCCCGCAGGTACTTGACGTCCCCCGAGCCCACCGGCAGCGACGGCCAGCAGCCGTCCCCGTCCGGCAGCACGGTGGGGTAACCCACGACGACGATCCGCGCTTTCGGCGCCTTCTCGTGGATCTTTCCCAGTACCGACGCGATCTTGCCCGCGGTGGCGTCGATGCGCTCGGCGAGCTCGTCGCGCCCGCCCGCGGTGAACCGGTCCCGGCACTGCGCGCCCGTCGGCTGGTTCGTGGAGCACTGGCTCGCGAGCCCGACGAACCCGACGTCGTTGCCGCCGATGCCGAGCGTCACCAGCGTGGTCGCGGCGGTGACGGCGTCCAACTGCGCCGAGTTGGTGCCGTTGCGCGTCTGCTGGGGGCCGGTGATGTTCGCGGTCGTGGCGCCGCTGCAGCTGACGTCGGCGAACTCGGCGGGCTTGAGCCGCCCGGAGACCAGATGCGGGTAGTTGTTGTCCGAGCGGTCGCAGCCCGGCGGTGTCCCGGCTTGCCGCCCGGTGCGGGGCGCGGAGGTGTACGAGTCGCCGAGCGCGACGTAGCGCCCGGTGCCGCCGCCGGTTTCCGCGCCGGCGGGCGGGCTCGTGGACGAGCCGCGGTGCCAGTAGTAGTACCCGAACGCGACCAGCCCGACGACGATCACGAGAACCAGGCAGCCGCCCCCACCGCTCTTCTTCCCCACTCCTTCGTTTCTACCGATCCGCGAGCCCGCGCGCCTCGCCGATCCGGGTGACGTGAACGGCTACCGAACGAGAGGTCTCCAGTTGCATGAGAGATGCGTCACAGTCAGTGTGGACTGGTCCGAACAGCCCAACGGAAGGCGGAAGTCATGAGCCTGAACCTCGACAAGCTGGTCGACAAGGCTTGGGAGGACAAGTCGATCAAGGAGCTGCTGGAGGCGCCGCCGTCGGCGCTGGAAGGCCTGACTCCGAAGCACGACGAACTGCTCGCGGAGCTGAAGATCAAGACGATCCGCGACCTCGGCAACTGGAAGTACGCCACGAAGGCCGCCGCACTGGTGGACCTCGCGGACGCCGAAGCCTGACGACCATCCGTGAAGGCCTCCTTCGCAGCGCTCAACGCTGTGAAGGAGGCCTTCACGTCACTTCAGGGCGTCGCGCAGTTCGGTGGCGAGTTCGAGGGCGTGTGTGACGTCGTGCGCGAGGTAGTGCAGATCGACGAACGCCTCGTCGTATCCGGCGTCGCGAGTTTCGGCCAGCCGCGCGGCGGCGTCGGAAACGTTCGCGATCCGCGATCCGGAAGACGGGTTCAGCCGCAGCACACGCCGCAGCGCACCGGGGTCGCGTCCGGCCTCTTCGGCCGCCGCCACCGCGACCTCCCACAGCGCGTCCAGCCGATGGGGCGGCTGCCACGCGGGCAGCCAGCCGTCCGCGCGCTTGCCGATCCGCCGCAGCGCCGTCTCCGACATCCCGCCCAGCAGCACCGGCGGGCCGGGCCGCTGCACCGGGCGAAGGTCCACTGTGGACTCCGGAATCCGCCACCTTGCGCTCTCGTGCCCGCCCGGCGTGCCGGACCAGATTTCCCCCAGTACGTCGAGAAGTTCGTCCAGCTGCTTACCGCGTCCCGGCCACGACGTCCCGGTCGCGGCGTACTCGTCCCGCATCCAGCCGATGCCGAAACCGGCGTCCAGCCTGCCGCCGCTGGCCTGATCCAGCGTCGTCAGCGTCCGCGCCAGCAGCACCGGCGAGTACACCGGCGCGATGAGCGTGCTGGTGCCCAGCCGCGCGGTTTTCGTCGCGCCCGCCGCCGCGGCCAGCGTCAGGAACGGGTCCGCGAACCTCGTGAACTCCGGGGGATACGGCTGTTCCGGCGTGCCGCCGGGGTAGCGGTCCGACGGGTTCTTCGGGGTCAGCACGCGATCGCCCACCCACAGCGACGCGAAGCCGAGCGACTCCGCGGCCGAGGCGAAGCTCGCGACCGAGCCGGGCGCGGCGAGCTTCCCGTACTGCGGCAGGGCCAGTCCGAGTTTCATCTCGCCTCCGTGAGGAGTTCGCCCATGCGGGTGACGCCCTCGACGAGTGCGTCCTCGCCCAGCGCGTAGGAGAGCCGGAAGTATCCGGGAGTGCCGAACGCCTCGCCCGGCACCACCGCCACCTCGGCCTCGCGCAACAGTAAATCGGCCAGTGCCACGGTGTCCTTCGGCCGCTCGCCGCGAATTTCCTTGCCCAGCAGCGACTTCACCGACGGGTAGACGTAAAAGGCCCCCTGTGGCACGGGGATCTCGACGCCGGGAATCTCCGAAAGCAGCGAGACGATGCGCTTGCGCCGGGCGTCGAACGCGGCCCGCATCTCGTGCACGACGTCGAGCGGGCCCGCGACCGCGGCGAGCGCCGCGCGCTGGGCCACATTGGACACATTGCCGCACAGATGCGACTGGTACCCCGCGGCCGCCTTGATCACGTCCGCCGGGCCCGCCATCCAGCCGACCCGCCAGCCGGTCATCGAATACGTCTTCGCGACGCCGTTCAGCACCAGCGTCCGCTCCGCCAGCTCCGGCACCACGACCGGCATCGAATGCGCCTCGGCGCCGTCGTAGACCAGGTGCTCGTAGATCTCGTCGGTGATCACCCACAGGCCGTGCTCGTGCGCCCAGCGGCCGATCGCTTCGACCTGCTCGCGCGGGTACACCGCGCCGGTCGGGTTCGACGGCGACACGAACAGCAGCACCTTCGTCCGCGGTGTCCTGGCGGCTTCGAGCTGCTCGACGTCCACGAGGTAGCCGGTGGTCTCGTCCGCGACGACCGGCACCGCGACGCCGCCCGCCAGCCGGATGGACTCCGGGTAGGTGGTCCAGTACGGCGCGGGGACGAGCACCTCGTCGCCGGGGTCGAGCAGGGTGGCGAACGCGGAATAGACCGCCTGCTTGCCGCCGTTGGTCACCAGTGTCTGCGCGGGTTCGACGACGAGCCCCGAGTCCCGGGCCGTCTTCGCGGCGATGGCCTCGCGCAGTTCGGGCAGCCCGGCCGCGCCGGTGTACCCGTGGTTGGCCGGATCGCGCACCGCCGCGGCGGCGGCCTCGACGACGTGCGCGGGGGTCGGGAAGTCGGGCTGACCGGCGCCGAAGCCGATCACCGGGCGGCCGAGGGCCTTGAGTTCACGGGCCTTCGCGTCGACCGCGAGGGTCGCCGACGGGGTGATCCCGCCGATCCGCGCGGATACGCGGGGGTGTCGCTGGGTGCTGCTGGCGGCGCTGGTCATGGGGGTCATCGTGACACGACCGGGTGACGGCCCGCCCGCTGGTTTCCCCGGTGATCGGGAGCGTTGAGGGGCGCGGTTGCGAGGTGCCGGAGGCCTTGCCGTAGACTTCCGGACTTGGAACGCACTACGGTCAACCCCGCCTGGTGGTGGGGATGATGGAATGCGTCCTCCGGAGCTCCGAGTGATCGGTGTTCCACAGGGGTGTAGCTCAATTGGCAGAGCAGCGGTCTCCAAAACCGCAGGTTGCAGGTTCAAGTCCTGTCACCCCTGCGCAACGGAACTGGTGGAGCGGAGGAGTGGTCGTGAGCGACAGCGACGCCAGCGGCGAAAACGAGCAGGACAAGGCACCCGAGGCCCAGTCCCGCCCGGTCACCGCCGCTGCCCGGCGTGAACGCCGTGCCTCCACTCGTCCGTCCGGGAAGTCCGAGGCCCGCTCGGACGGCAAGACCCGGCCGGCCAAGGCCGGCGAGAAGACCGACGACGCCGCGAAGCCCGAGAAGTCTTCGGACGCGAAGGGGAAGGCGACCCCGAAGCGCGACCGCAAGCCGAAGAAGGCTTCGCTGTTCGCCCGGATCCTGCGCTTCATCCGCGAGGTGTGGGCGGAGCTGCGCAAGGTCATCTGGCCCAACCGCAAGCAGATGGTCACCTACACCGCGGTGGTGCTGATCTTCGTGGTGTTCATGGTGGCACTGGTGAGCGGTCTTGACCTGGGATTCAAGCAGGTCATCGGGCTCGTGTTCGGCTAGCGAGCGGCCGGGCGCGGCGCCGGGAGGCGGACCGCGCCAGCCTGCCCGGACACGGCAAGCGATCAACTGAGAGGACGGAACGTGACCTCCGAGAACGGCACAACAGCCGGTCAGGACCTGACCGAGCTTGACGGCGAGCAGGTGCCCGCGGCACTCGGTGACGAGGAGACCGTGGACACCGAGGCCGCCGACGTGCCCGCCGCCAGCGAAGAGGTCGACGAAGCCGCCGCTGCTGACGAAGCCCCCGCCGCCGAGGAGCAGGCGGACGACCCGGTCGCGGCGCTGCGCGCGGAGCTCAACTCGCTGCCGGGCGAGTGGTACGTCGTGCACTCCTACGCCGGGTACGAGAACAAGGTGAAGACCAACCTCGAGACCCGCACCCAGACCCTGGACGTCGAGGACTACATCTTCCAGATCGAGGTCCCGACCGAAGAGGTCACCGAGATCAAGAACGGCCAGCGCAAGCAGGTGCAGCGCAAGGTGCTGCCCGGCTACATCCTGGTCCGGATGGACCTCAACGACCAGTCGTGGAGCGCGGTGCGCAACACCCCCGGCGTCACCGGGTTCGTCGGTGCCACCTCGCGCCCGTCGCCGCTCACCGTCGACGACGTGCTGAAGTTCCTCGCGCCGCAGGTCGAGAAGGAGGCCCCGGCCAAGGCGGGCAAGGGCGAGGCGGCGGCGGCCGCGGCGCCGATGGGCGGCTCGTCGGTCGAGGTCGACTTCGAGGTCGGCGAGTCCGTCACCGTCATGGACGGCCCGTTCGCGACCCTGCCCGCGACGATCTCCGAGGTCAACGTCGACGGGCAGAAGCTGAAGGTCCTGGTGTCGATCTTCGGCCGGGAGACGCCGGTCGAGCTGTCGTTCAACCAGGTCTCCAAGATCTGACGACCGCGGTACGCGGCCGGCAGCCCCCGCGCCCACGGCAGGTGCGCGGGGAACGTAGTACAGGACAGGAACAGGAATGCCACCCAAGAAGAAGAAGCTTGCGGCGATCATCAAGCTGCAGATCAAGGCGGGTGCGGCCAACCCCGCGCCGCCGGTCGGCCCCGCGCTGGGTCAGCACGGCGTCAACATCATGGAGTTCTGCAAGGCCTACAACGCCGCGACCGAGTCGCAGCGCGGGGACGTCGTCCCGGTCGAGATCTCCGTGTACGAGGACCGGTCGTTCGACTTCAAGCTGAAGACGCCGCCGGCCGCGAAGCTGCTGCTGAAGGCCGCGGGCGTGGAGAAGGGCTCCGGCGAGCCGCACAAGACCAAGGTCGCCAAGGTCACCTGGGACCAGGTCCGCGAGATCGCCAAGACCAAGGAGACCGACCTCAACGCGCACGACATCGACCAGGCCGCGAAGATCATCGCCGGCACCGCCCGCTCCATGGGCATCACGGTCGTCGACTGACGTCATCTCGCAGCTCCACGTGGGAGAGCCAGGTGCTGGCTCGACACCACACTGATCCACTGAACTTAAGGACAGAAGCATGACCAAGCACAGCAAGGCCTACCGCCAGGCCGCCGAGCTGATCGACAAGACGCGGCTCTACGCGCCGCTCGAGGCGGCGAAGCTGGCCAAGGAGACCTCCAAGAGCAAGATGGACGCGACCGTCGAGGTCGCGATGCGTCTCGGTGTGGACCCCCGCAAGGCCGACCAGATGGTCCGCGGCACCGTGAACCTGCCGCACGGCACCGGTAAGACCGCCCGCGTCATCGTTTTCGCCGTTGGTGACAAGGCCGCCGAGGCCGAAGCCGCCGGCGCCGACGCGGTCGGTACCGACGAACTGATCGAGCGCATCCAGGGTGGCTGGCTCGACTTCGACGCCGCGATCGCGACGCCGGACCAGATGGCCAAGGTGGGCCGCATCGCCCGCATCCTCGGCCCGCGTGGCCTGATGCCGAACCCGAAGACCGGCACCGTGACCCCTGCGGTCACGAAGGCCGTGCAGGACATCAAGGGCGGGAAGATCAACTTCCGCGTCGACAAGCAGGCCAACCTGCACCTGGTGATCGGCAAGGCCTCGTTCGACACCGAGAAGCTGGTCGAGAACTACGCGGCCGCGCTGGACGAGATCCTGCGTGCCAAGCCGTCCTCGGCGAAGGGCCGCTACCTGAAGAAGGTCACCTTCGCGACGACGATGGGTCCGGGCATCCCGGTCGACCCGGCGCGCACGCGCAACCTGCTCAGCGAGGACGCGGCGGTCTGACCTACCGCTGAGTCAAACATCACGCGAAAGGGGGGGGGGGCGGGGGTGTGGGGGGGCGGGGGGGTGTGGGGTTTCGGACCCCCCGCACCCGCGCGGAAACCCCCGTGGATGTGACGGCGGTATGGGCCCCTGGGCTGGTCAGCCGCTGACGTGGGCGGTGTTGTCGAGCCAGTGCCGGGCGAGGCCGGCGTCGCCCTCGACGCTGATGTCGGTGATTTCGCGGCCGGTCAGCGGGAGTCGCCGGGTCAGGACCAGCAGCAGCGATCGTGCCGGGCCGGCCACCATCACATCGGCCTGCCGGGTCCCGGGCTGCCACGTTGCCCCCTCGGGCCGCCGTTCGACGAACCACGCGCCCGCGCCGTCCGCGATGTCGGTGGCCAGCCACTGCAGGGTCTGCCCGGTGCCCCGCAACGCGCGAGCGGACTCGGGCCGCTGCATCTCCCACGTGGGCGAGGTGAGCATCGCGAAGTGGTTGGTGACAAGGGCGGCCGCGATGTCGGTGTCGATGCCGGCCGGGCGGTCCGCCGCGTTGGCTGCATCGACGCCGTGGACGACCGCCTCGTTGAGCATGGCGGCCATCCAGAATCGCGTCCCGGACCGCTCGTCTCCCGCGGCGTTGAACACCGGCGCGTCGAGCGCGTCGTCAGAGCACGCGCTGGCGACCCGCTGCGCGGACTCCGACAACCATGCCTGCCACTCGCGGGGGTCGGCGGGCAGTACCGCCATCTCCGTGGGCAGCTGCGTGGGATCGGTGACGCGCCGCTCGATGACCTCCGCGACCCAGTGCTGGGTCTGGCCGACGTGCCTGACCAGGTCGGTGACGGTCCACTCCGGGGCTGTCGGCACGGCGGCGCCGGGTCCGGCCGCGGCGGCTGACTCCGCTAGGCGGCGGGTGTGTTCGACGATCGCTCGCCGGGCGCGGTCCGCGTTCAGTTCGGTCATGGTGTTGTCCTTTATGTCCAGGTATCCGGTGATCGTTCACTGAGCCCCGCCCCCGCGGGTGCCTTCGACCATGCGTCGAACGACAGCAGCGGGGATCGACAACGCCAAGCAACTGCGGTCATATCAGTCCGACAGAACCACCCCCGGAGCGCGTTTAGCCCGCTAAACGCCCGCCCGCGGCGGGGGGGGGGGGGGGGGGAAAATGAACGAGTTGTTGGGGTTCGCGCGCCCTTAAGCCGACCGCGAGGAGACCGTTGTT
>NZ_JBHYIQ010000041.1:12811-15657 GCF_042739895.1 Amycolatopsis sp. NPDC059021 | reverse complement strand
CCCACCACCCCCCGCGGGTCTCCACCCCCCCCAACACCCGTGTCTACAAAACCCCCCCACCCCCCCCCCGCCGGCCGTGTTACCCCCCCAAACCCCCCCCCCCGGGGCGGTGGGGCCGTCGGGTCAGAAGGAGACCTTCTGGACGGAGTCCGCGCGCATGACGGCCTCCTGCTGGAACTCCTTCTTGTAGTCCGCGCGGATCTGCTCGATCTCGGTGTTGGCCTTCGCGGCGTCGGCGAACGAGTACACGATGACGATCACGTGCGACCGCTCGTGCACGATCTGGCCGTTCGCGCCCTTCCACTGGCCCTTGCCGGGCAGCTCGGTGAAGCCGTTCGGGAAGGCCCGGGTCAGCTCCTTGTCCGAGAAGATCCCGAACTCGGTGTCCGTCACCTCGGTGCCGTCGGGTTTCCCGGTGCCGAAGTACAGCTCGGTGCGCTTCCACACGTCTCCGGGCGCCGCCGAGACATCCGAAGACACCGCACCGCCCGAGGACGCCGACGCCGAGGACGCCGCGACACCCCCGCCGACTCCCAGCACCGCCGCCGCGGCCACCGCCGCCACCGTCCGCCGCGAAACCACCCGTCGCGAAACCGACATCCGTCCGTCCCTCCTGAAAACCGAACCGGTCGACACCCGGGAGTCTTCCGGGTGCCGACCGGCTGGAGGAACGGCTGAACGGGCTGTCTACCGGGTCGTGTAGTTCGGGGCCTCGACGGTCATGGTGATGTCGTGCGGGTGGCTCTCCTTGAGCCCGGCCGCGGTGATCCGCACCAGCTGCGCCTCCTGCAGCTCGGCGATCGTGTTCGCCCCGGCGTAGCCCATGCCCGCGCGCAGCCCGCCGACGAGCTGGTGCACGACGTTGGCCAGCGGCCCGCGGAACGGGATCCGGCCCTCGATGCCCTCGGGGACGAGCTTGTCCTCGTTGAGCACGTCGTCCTGGGCGTAGCGATCCTTCGAGTACGACTTCGCCTCACCGCGCGACTGCATCGCGCCCAGCGAGCCCATCCCGCGATACACCTTGAACTGCTTGCCGTTGACCAGGATCAGGTCACCGGGCGACTCCGCGGTGCCCGCCAGCAGGCTGCCCAGCATGACCGTGGACGCGCCCGCGGCGATCGCCTTCGCGATGTCACCCGAGTACTGGATGCCGCCGTCGCCGATCACCGGGATGCCGGCCGGGCGGCACGCCTGGTCGGCCTCATAGATCGCGGAAATCTGCGGGACGCCGACGCCGGCGACGATCCGCGTGGTGCAGATCGAACCCGGCCCGACGCCGACCTTGACGCCGTCGACACCCGCGTCCACCAGCGCCTGCGCGCCCGCGCGCGTCGCCACGTTCCCGCCGACGACGTCGACGGCCTCGCCCAGCTCCTTCTTCAGCAGCGCCACGGCGTCCACGACGGCACGCGAGTGGCCGTGCGCGGTGTCCACCATCAGCACGTCGACACCGGCGTCGGCCAGCGCCATCGCGCGCTTGTGGCCGTCCACGCCGACGCCGACCGCCGCACCGACGACCAGCCTGCCGTCCGGGTCCTTGGTGGCTCGCGGGTACTGCTCGGTCTTGACGAAGTCCTTGACCGTGATCAGCCCGCGCAGCTTGCCCGCGCCGTCGACGATCGGCAGCTTCTCGATCTTGTGGCGGCGCAGCAGCCCGAGCGCCGCGTCCGCGGTGACCCCGACCTGCGCGGTGACCAGCGGCGCCTTCGTCATCACGTCGCTGACCGGGCGGGTGTGGTCGACTTCGAAGCGCATGTCGCGGTTGGTGATGATGCCGACCAGCGTCCCGGCCGCGTCGGTCACCGGGACACCGGAGATCCGGAACCGCGCGCACAGGGCGTCGACCTCGGCCAGCGTCGCGTCGGGCGAGCAGGTGACCGGGTCGGTCACCATCCCCGCCTCGGAGCGCTTGACGACCTCGACCGCGGCGGCCTGCTCGTCGATCGGCATGTTGCGCTGCAGCACGCCGATGCCGCCCTGACGCGCCATGGCGATCGCCATCCGCGCCTCGGTCACGGTGTCCATCGCGGCGGAGACCAGCGGGACGCCCAGGGTGATGTTGCGGGTCAGCCGCGTACTCGTATCGACCCCGCTCGGTACGACGTCCGATTCGGCGGGCAGCAGCAGCACGTCGTCGAAGGTCAGCCCGAGCATGGCGAACTTGCTCGGCACGGGTGCGGTCACGCTGTCGCTGGTCATAGCAGGCGAAGGGCCTTCCTGGCGGGGGATGAACAGGGCCGCGATACGACGCTGTGGGCCTTCCCCTCATGATATCCGGGCCGGGCCCACGTCCCGGGCGGGTGGGGACCGGCAGCACGCGCCCGGTACCGTGCAGGCCGTGCCGCACGATGTGTTGCCCCCAGACCCCTTCGCGGATGATCCGGACGATCCGGCCCGCGCCTTCCTCGACAGCGACGACAGGCTGGACGAACCGATCACTCCCGACGAGCGCACCGAGCTGCTGGCCGACCTCTCCGATCTGGCCGTCTACCAGGCACTTCTCGAGCCGCGCGGCGTGCGTGGCATCGTGGTGGACTGCGGCGAATGCGACGAACCGCACTACCACGACTGGCACCTGCTACGGGCCAGCCTGGAGCAGCTGCTCGCCGACGGGCGGATGCGGCCGCACGAACCGGCCTTCGACCCGAACCCCGGCGACTACGTGAGCTGGGACTACTGCCGCGGCTTCGCGGACGGCGTGACGGCGAACGAAAGCGCGTACTGACGCTGTCGACCAGCGGAAAAGGGGGGTGGTGTGTAAGGTCCCCCAAACGCCGAGAGGGTTGTGTTTCACGGTTATGGGGGGACGGGCGCGCCGCGCGGGGCGCCGGGCGCCGGGAGCCGCC
>NZ_JBHYIQ010000041.1:7512-12801 GCF_042739895.1 Amycolatopsis sp. NPDC059021 | reverse complement strand
GGTCCCCCGGCGGGGGGGTGGGGGGGGGGGGTCGCGGCCACTCAGGGGCCTATCTCGCCGTCCCCCCGCCCCCACGCGGGGGGGGCGCCCCCCCCCCCCCCCCCCCCTTTCCGGTTGCTGTACCGCGTTACGGCGTCGACGGCGCGACGGCCTGGCCCTGCTGGCCCTGTCCGCCCGCTCCCGTTTCGCTGCGCGGAGTGCCGCTGCCGCCCGGCCCGTTGCCGGTGGCCGGGGTCGTCGTGGTGACCGGTGGCGGCGGTGTCGTGGTGGGCGTGACCGGCGGCGGAGGCGTCGGCGAGGGCGTGGAGCTGGTCACCGGCAGGCTCGTGCTGCCGCCGCTGCCCGGCAGCGTCGTCGGCGCGCCGCTGGCCTGGTTCGACGGGCTCGTCGTCGGGTTCGACGGCTGCTGGGACGGCAGCTGGCCCGGCGGCGGCGCGGGCGCCGTCGGGTCGTCCAGCTGGGCGCTGAGCTGACGGTGCTGCTGGAGCAGCTGGTCGCGGTTCTCCGCGTCGGTGACCTGGCTGAGCGCGGCCTGCGCGTCGGCGAGCGCCTTGCGCGCGAGATCGAGATTGCCGCCGGCGAGCGCGAGGTTCGCCTTCTCCAGGTCCAGCTTCGCCGCGGCGGCGGCTTCGACCGACCGTGCGTGGTCGGCGTAGAGCACCTTGGTGAGTCCCCAGAGCGTGTCCCCGGGCTGCGCGTCACGCGCGGCGAGCCCGGTGCCGGTGAAGGCGATGGCCAGCACGGCGGCCGCGGCGGCGACCGGGACGAGCATCCTGCGACGGCCCCGGCCGGAGTTGCGGCGGGCCAGTGTCGCGGCGCCGACGGTGCGCACGGCGGTGTCGACGTCCACGAGCTCGGCGAGCGGCTCGCTGTCTATGTCCCGCCGCCACGCGACGAGAAGTGCGTTGAGTTCCTGGTCGCCGAGGCTGTCGGCGATCGCCGGGTCCGAGCCGCCGAGGGCGTCCAGCAAGGCGTCGTCGGCCTGGACAGCGGACAGGTCGGCGGCGAATTCCGCTTCGGAGGCGGTCATCCCGTTGCCCCATGCCGACGAGCCCACGGTCTGCTCGTGCTCGGCGCCCGGTCTGTCGTCACGCTCACGCCCGGTCACTCAGATCACCTCCTCGGCGGCGAGGACCTTGCGCAGGCGCGCCAGCGCCCGGTGCTGGGCGACCCGGACCGCGCCGGGCGTCGAGCCCACCGCGTCCGCCGTCTCCTCGGCGGAGAGGCCGACGACCACCCGCAACACCACGATCTCCCGCTGTTTGTCCGGCAGCACCTGCAACAACTGCGACATCCGCTCGTTCAGTTCACCCTGTAGCGCGCGCTGCTCCGGACCGACCCCGCCCTCGACCTCGTCGGGCACCTCCGCCACCGGTTCCGCCCGGTTGCGGGCCGCGGCCCGATGCGCGTCGGCCACTTTGTGCTGGGCGATACCGTAGACGAAGGCCAGGAAAGGTCGCCCCTGATCACGGTACGAGGGCAATGCCGTGAGCACCGCGAGACACACCTCCTGCGCGACGTCGTCTGCCGAAGCGAACGAACGCTCCTGCCTGCCAACCCTGGCCCGGCAATACCGCACGACCAGTGGACGGATGGCCGCCAACAACCGCTCGACGGCCTGTGGGTCGCCCTCGACAGCAGCGGCGACCGGCTCATCCAGTCCATCCCCCACATTGGCCATCGCAGACAACAGTCCCAGTGTTACGTGTAGGCGTGCAAAGAACCCGGCGCATGGTTACTCTCCCGTGCGCCGGTCACATCTACCGTACCTTTGGCCGGTCGACGACGTCCGCTCACGGTCGTCTCCCGGCGCGCCGTGGCGACGCCGGTTCTCACGCTCCGGCCTTACCTGGCCCTTCTCGCCCGAAGACAGCCGTACAACGAGCGAGGGACCGGACAGGTACGGGGCCCGGTGCTGGCTGGGCCGGGAAAAGCCTGCCCGAGTTAACGGACGGAAAACATCAAGGGTGACCGGGAACACAGTTACGGGCCAGGGCTGTGCCGCCCTGGCCCGTCGTCACCCGTACTGCCGTTCAGGAACGAAGTGCTCGCCCCGGGATCAGGAGACCAGGCCGCGCCGGAAGCCGTGCGCGACGGCCTGCGCGCGGTCGCGCACGCCGAGCTTGCGGAACAGGCGCCGGGCGTGCGTCTTCACGGTGTCCTCGGACAGGTACAGCTCGCGCCCGATCTGGCCGTTGCTCTTGCCCTGGCTCATCCCGCGCAGCACCTGGAGTTCGCGCTCGGTGAGCTGGACACCGGGGTCGGATGGCTGCCGCGGCGCGGGCACCGAGGTGCTGGCCAGCGTGTGCGCCAGCGCGGCGACCAGCTCCGGGCGGGAGGCGTCCCACCGGAGGTAGCCGCGGGCACCGCCGGCGATCGCGGCGGCGATGCTGCCCGCGTCGTCCGGCGCGCCGAACACGATGACGTTGGCCTGGGGGTTCGCGGAAACGAGCCGACGGGTGGCTTCGACGCCCGTCGGGACGGCGCGCTGCGTCCCGACCAGCACGACGTCCACCGGCTGGCGGGAGTACCGGGCCAGCAGCTCGTCACCGTGCGCTACGCAGTCGATGCGACTGACCCCAGGGACCGCGGACATCACACGGGTGAGCCCTTCACGGACACTGCGTCGGTCGTCGCAGATCAAGACCGTCGTCACGGGGTTTCCTTCCTGCAGCCGGGTGACATTCCACTTCCCCTATCGGACGCTTTAGCCCGAACCTTGACACGATCCGGTGGCTTTTTTTGAAGTTTCTTAGCCCGGATGCCGGAACGCCGTTTCCTAGAGGCTCAACCCGGTCAAGGCGGAACCCACGGCGATTCGCGCGCGATTCGCCTCCCGCAAGGATCTGCGCGCCGTAACACTGCGTGCAACACCTCAGCGGCTCTGAATCGATACTTCTCGGCGTGTCCTGCCCGAAGGTCCGCGACCACCCCGGCCACCACCCAAGAAAGTGAATGGAGTTCGCTTTTTTCGGTGTCCGCCAAGGCGTTTTCGAGAAGGTCTCTCGCATTGTCCCGCTCTCCGGGATCGCCCGCCGCCACCAGTGTCACTCCGAGCACGATGCCGGATTTGATCTCGTGCCGCCGGGCACCGCGTTCCCGCGCCGCCTCCACCGCGCGACGCGCGGGAGCGACGGCCTCGCCGGCCCGGCCCGCGGCGAGTTCGATCTCGGCGCCGACCCAGCCGCTACGCACCGTGGCCCGCCAGCCCGCGTCCTGCGCCCTCGCGCGGGCGAGCAGCCGGCGCGCGGCACCGAGCCTGCCGAGGGCGAGGTTGTCCGCCGCGAGCCCGAGCAACGCGTCGGCACGCGCTCCCGCCGCGTCGAGCCCGTCGGGGTCGCGGCCGGTGTCCGGGAGCGCGACGGCCAGCGCGAACGCCTCCCCGTCGAGCGCGCGGGCCCGGACGTGCCCGCCCAGCTGACGCCGGTGCGAAGCCAGCGTGCTCCCGGCGAGTGACGCGACGAGCGGGCTCGCCTCTTTGCCGAGGCCCGCCAGCAGCGTCGCCGCGGCGGCATACCGGCCCTGCGCGCCCAGGACGATCGCCGCGAGCAGCCGCGCCACCGGCGTGGCGGACGGCGGCGGCACGACGGGGCCGGCGGGCAGCGGGTCACCACCGAACGCGGCTGTCCGCAGGGAGTGTTCCTGCACCTGTCCTTTCTAGCGCCTCGCACCGACAAGAACATGCTCGATGCGGTCAGCGGCGGCGGAAAGATCCGTCAGCAGCTCGACCTTGCCGGGCAGCGTCGCGCGGTCCCAGCCGGGCCCGCAGGCGAACAGCCTGCTGCGCTGGCGCCCGCGGGACACCCTGGCGAACAGCCGGGGGTCGGCGGCACCGCGACGGCGTGCCCAGAGCACGACGGCGGCGGGCGCGCTGCGGCGCACCGCGACCGCGAGCACTTCGGCGGGCAGCGGCGCCCCGAAGAGCTGGGCGCCGACGCGCCTTTCCGCCAGCGACGCGGCCAGCGCGTACACCGGCATGCTGTCGCGTTCCTCCGGTACGCAGCTGAGCAGCACCGGGCGGGTGTTGCGAGGCTCGTCGAGCACCGGGGTGGCGCGGACGAGCGCGGCGAAAACGCACTCCGAAAGGAAGTACTCGACCTCGGCGCCCGCGCTGACTCCGCGCCAGCGCGCGCCCAGCGCGGTCAGCACGGGCTCGATCACCCCGGTCCACGCGGACAGGACGCCGAGTTCGCCGATGATGTCGACCAGCATCCGCTGTACCGCGCCGGCGTCCATCGCGAGCGCCGCGGTGCTGAGGCGGCGGGCCAGCCGGGACGGGACCTCGTGACCGTCCGGTTCCTTCTCCTCCGATGGCTCGTCCACCAGCGTGCCGACGATCTCCGGTGCCGCGGGCGGGCCGGATCGGGGCATCTGCTCGAGCGCGTAGCGGGCGGCTTCGGCCGTCGAAGCGCCGCGGAGCAGCGCGCGCTGCATGAGTTCGAGACGTCCGATGTCGGAACTGCCGTAGCGGCGATGCCTGCCGTCGGTGTGCCTGCTCGGGCCGAGCCCGTAGCGACGGTCCCAGGTACGCAGGGTGGACGGCGCGACCCCGAGCCGGCGGGCGACCGAGGCCACCGGCAGGGTGGGTTCTTCCGTGCCCGACCCAGCTCCCACGCGGCCCAATATCCCGGGCGTCCGGGCGGCGGGCAACCGGAGCCAAAAGCCCAGCTCACACATCCGGGGGATGCCTAACGGCTGAATCGGGGTGAATCTCTTGAACAAGTATTGGCGCGCTTCTAACGTTACCGCCGTTGCACCGAATGGAGTAGCAGCACCACAGCGGAGCAGCTAAAGGCATCGACCGGATGACGGAGGCGGTCAGGATGGCAGACACGCGAAGGCTCCCGGGTCCCAACGCGGACATGTGGGACTGGCAGCTGGAGGGGTCGTGTCGGGGGATGGACAGCGCGTCCTTCTTTCACCCGGATGGCGAGCGCGGTCCGGCGAGAGCACGCCGCGAAGCCAGGGCGAAGGCCGTCTGCCTGGCCTGCCCGGTGCTCCAGATGTGCCGGACCCACGCGCTCGCCGTACATGAGCCGTACGGGATTTGGGGCGGGCTCTCGGAGTCCGAGCGGGAGCACATCATCAAGTCCGACAAGCGCGCCATGAGCATGTCGAACGGCTAGGCCCTCTCCCGCCTGCCGTTCCGGAGGGGGGGGGGGCGGGCGCGGCGGCGGCCCCCCCCCCCGCGGCCGCGGGCGCTCGGCCGGGGGAGATCCAGAACGGTCAGACCGCCGAATGTAGCAAGGCCGCGCGGCCGCGGACCGGGCTCGTGGCGGTGCTCACCCG
>NZ_JBHYIQ010000041.1:5758-7502 GCF_042739895.1 Amycolatopsis sp. NPDC059021 | reverse complement strand
GGTCCATTGTGGACGCCGCCCCTCCGTCATTTCCGGGCCTCCTCCGGCCAGGCGGCCAGTGCGACGTCGATCGACGCGCCGAGTTCGGACAGGGTCGCGCCGTCACGCGCCTGCACCGACAACCCGAGGAGCACCGTCGTGTAGAAGCGGCCCAGCGCTTCGACGTCGGTCTTCGCCGGCAGATCGCCGTCTTCGAGGCCCTTGCGCAGCCGCTGCGTGATCGACTCCTGGGTTTCGCGCCGCAACTCGGCGAGATAGGTGTAGAGCCCCTGGTTCGCAGGCGTGCAGTTGGTCGCGGCGAGCACGACCATGCAGCCGCTGGGGTGACCGGGGTCGACGTAATCGCGCGCGTTGTCCCGCAGCACCGCCTCGATGGCGGCGCGCGCTGTCGGCTCCCGCAGCGCGGCGTCGGTGAAGCCGCCGTAATTTTCGCAGTAGTGCCCCACAGCCTCGCGGAACAGCGCCTCCTTGCTGCCGAAGGCCGCGTAGAGGCTGGGCGGGTTGATGCCCATCGCCGTCGTCAGGTCGGCCAGGGACGCGCCTTCGTAACCACGCGCCCAGAAGATGTACATCGCCTCGGTCAGGGCACGGTCACGGTCGAAGGCCCTGGGACGTCCTCGCGGTGACATGGACCACCTTCTGTAATGACTGATACAAAAACCCTTGACGTCCGGATCCTACGTCCTCTTTTATATAGTGACCACTAAAGAAAAGGGGAGCTCCCATGAACACAGCGCTGGCGGGCAAAGTGGCACTGGTGACCGGCGGGGGCCGGGGCATCGGCGCGGCGATCGCCATCCGGCTGGCCACGGATGGCGCCGACGTCGCGATCACCTACGAGCGCTCACGAGACCGGGCGGAGAAGGTCGTCGCGGAGATCGAGGGCCTCGGCCGTCGCGGCGTCGCGATTCAGGCGGACAGCGCCGACGCGGCCGCGGTGACCGGCGCCGTCGACCGCGCGGCCGCCGAACTGGGGCGGCTGGACATCCTGGTGAACAACGCGGGCGTGTTCCCGACCGGCACCGTCGACGAGCTGAGCGTGGAAACGATCGACCACACGCTCGCGGTGCATGTCCGGGCCGTGCTGGTGGCCGCGGGCGCCGCGGTGCGGCACATGGGCAGCGGCGGGCGGATCGTGTCGATCGGCAGCGATCTGGCGGACCGGGCGCCGTGGCCGGGGCTGAGCCTGTACTCGGCGAGCAAGTCGGCGCTGACCGGCCTGACCCGCGGGCTGGCGCGCGATCTGGGGCCGCGCGGGATCACCGCGAACGTCGTGCACCCCGGCTCGACGAACACCGACATGAACCCGGAGGACGGGCCGCACGCGACGTCGCAGCTGGAGCACATCGCGCTGGGCCACTACGCCGACGCGTCCGACATCGCGGCGACCGTCGCCCACCTCGCCGGCCCCGGTGGCCGCTACATCACCGGCACCACCATCACCGTCGACGGCGGCTTCACCGCCTGACCCCACCCCGGTCCCGGAGCGCGTTTAGCCCGCTAAACGCGCTCCGGCAGGGCCCGGGGGAGCGCAGTTAGCGGGCTAAACGCGGCGCTGAGCATGCCTAAGCATCTGGCCGCCTCCGCCCGCCCTGCCCCGCTGGCCGGGTCTCGGGCGGTGGGCACGAAAAGAAGCGGGGCGGCACTCCGGGGGGGGGGGCCCCCCCCCAGGGGGCGCAACCGGGGTGCGCCGGGGCGGGGCCCGGGCCCCCCCCCGCGGGCGCCCACGCCCCCCGCCTAGAGA
>NZ_JBHYIQ010000041.1:0-5748 GCF_042739895.1 Amycolatopsis sp. NPDC059021 | reverse complement strand
TCAGTCCCGCGCGGCCGGGGGGGGGGGGGCGGGTGGGGGGCGAACTCACCGCCGGGGCGGGGCGGGTGGGGGGCCCCGCCCCCCCGGCTTCGGGACGAACCGGTGGAGCTAGTGCGCGTGACCGTGGCCGGCCGCGGCGGGCTCCTCCTCGGCCGGCTTCTCGACCACGGAGCTCTCCGTGGTGAGCACGAGCCGGGCGATGGACGCGGCGTTCGCCACCGCGGACCGGGTCACCTTGACCGGGTCCACGATGCCGGCGCCGATCAGGTCCGTGAGCTCGCCGGTGGCGGCGTTGAAGCCGTGCCCCCAGCTCTGCTCCTGGACCTTGTTGACGATGACAGCGCCCTCGTGGCCCGCGTTGGTCGCGATCCAGAACAGCGGCGCGGTCAGTGCGTCACGGACGATCTTGACGCCGGTCGCCTCGTCACCGGTCAGGCCGAGGTCGCCCTCGAGTTCCTTGACCGCGTGCACCAGCGCCGAGCCACCGCCGGGCAGGATGCCCTCCTCGACGGCCGCCTTGGTCGAAGCCACGGCGTCCTCGATGCGGTGCTTGCGCTCGTTCAGCTCGGTCTCGGTGGCCGCGCCGACCTTGATCACCGCGACACCGCCGCCGAGCTTCGCGAGCCGCTCCTGCAGCTTCTCGCGGTCCCAGTCGGAGTCCGTGGTCTCGATCTCCTTGCGGATCTGCGCGATCCGCCCGTCGATCTCGTCCTTGGTGCCCGCACCGTCGACGATCGTGGTGTCGTCCTTCGTGACGACGACCCGCCGCGCACGACCCAGCGAGCCGAGGTCGGTCTCGGACAGCTTCAGGCCGATCTCGGCCGAGATCACGTTGCCGCCGGTGACGACCGCGAGGTCGTCCAGGAACGCCTTGCGGCGGTCACCGAAGAACGGAGCCTTGACGGCGACCGCGGTGATCGTCTTGCGCAGCGAGTTCACCACGAGGGTGGACAGCGCTTCACCGTCGACGTCCTCGGCGATGATCAGCAGCGGCTTCTTGGCCTCGACGACCTTCTCCAGCACCGGGAGCAGGTCGGCCAGCGCCGAGATCTTCTCGCGGAACAGCAGGATGTAGGCGTCCTCGAGGATGGCCTTCTGGTCCTCGGGGTTGGTCGCGAAGTGCGCCGACAGGAAACCCTTGTCGAACTGCACACCCTCGGTGACCACGAGCTCGGTCGCCAGCGTGGACGACTCCTCGATGGTGATGACACCGTCCTCGCCGACCCGCTCCACGGCCTCGCCGAGCAGGGCGCCGATGGCGGCGTCACGCGAGGTGACCGTGCCGACCTGGGCGATGTTGTCGCGACCCTTGACCGGGGTCGCCTTGGTCTTGAGGACCTCGATGACCTTCTCCGCGGCGGCCTCGATGCCGCGGCCGACCGAGGCCGGGTTGGCGCCGGCGGCCACGTTGCGCAGGCCGACCTTCACCAGCGACTGCGCCAGCACGGTCGCGGTGGTGGTGCCGTCGCCGGCGACGTCGTTGGTCTTGGTGGCGACGCTCTTGGCGAGCTGGGCGCCGAGGTTCTCGAACGGGTCGTCCAGCTCGACCTCACGGGCGACGGTCACACCGTCGAGGGTGATGGTCGGGCCGCCGAACTTCTTGTCGAGCACGACGTGACGCCCGCGCGGGCCGAGGGTGACCTTGACCGCGTCCGCGAGCTTGTTCACCCCGCGCTCGAGCGCGCGACGAGCGTCCTCGTCGAAACTGATCTGCTTGGGCATAGCGAGTTCCGCTTACCTTTCGGTGTCTCTTGAACGCAAGAACGCCCCGCACCCCGGCTTGTGCGGGGCCCGGGGCGTCATGCGCTGCGAGCGGACGTCAGTTGATGACGGCCAGCACGTCGCGGGCGGACAGGATCAGGTAGTCCTCACCGTTGTACTTGACCTCGGTGCCGCCGTACTTCGAGTAGATGACGACGTCGCCGACCGCCACGTCCAGCGGAACGCGGTTGCCCTTGTCGTCGATCCGGCCCGGGCCCACGGCCAGAACCTTGCCCTCCTGGGGCTTCTCCTTGGCGGTGTCGGGGATGACGAGGCCGGAAGCGGTCGTCTCCTCGGCCTCGCTCGTCTGGACAACGATCTTGTCCTCGAGCGGCTTGATGTTCACGCTCACCGGGTTGACCTCCACGGTCGTCGAAAGCGTTGGCAGGTACGTAATGACTTACGGCTCCTACCACCCCCGCCGTCGCGGGTGCCGGGGCGTGTTCGGGCCGTGCAATTAGCACTCTAGCCACGGGAGTGCCAGCTTCGCAAGGAGGGTGCCCTCATGCTGCCGAAACTCGCTCCCCGAGCGCCTGACCAGCCGGTTCATTTCGCGAGGATTACGCGGCGCCCACGATCCGGCCCGGGCGGACACGTTCAGTATGCCCGCGCCCGCACGCGCGCGAGCGCAGCCGGGTCGCC
This sequence comes from Amycolatopsis sp. NPDC059021, assembly GCF_042739895.1. Classification (NCBI taxonomy): domain Bacteria; kingdom Bacillati; phylum Actinomycetota; class Actinomycetes; order Pseudonocardiales; family Pseudonocardiaceae; genus Amycolatopsis; species Amycolatopsis sp. NPDC059021. Next base: position 3,345 of record NZ_JBHYIQ010000041.1, on the reverse strand, counting down.
CCTGCGCCTGCCAGTCGATCAGCTCGAAGCGGGTCCACAACGCGGCCTGGTTCGGGCTGAGTCGTCGGCTCGACTGGTTCATCGTGGGCACCCCTCCGGCTGGTCGGGCTCGACGACATGGGTTCGCGGTGGCTGTCCGTCCCCGTCTTCCTCGCCCCTGCCGCAGTTAGCGCCGGGTCGTCGGCGTAAAGGGTGAGCGCAGCTCATCGCGAAGCGACGCCAACGGCGCCCTTGATGCTGGCGGGCCGGTGTTAAACGATCGCCTGCGAGGAACGGCCGCCAGTGGTGACCTGGCAGGACGTAACGTCGTGCGGCTTGATCGCGTCTATGCCCATATGCGGCTCACAGGGTTGTCAGTCGCCGTCGGCGGCGCGTGTGCCTCACCGCCACGTCGGCGGGTCTGCCCGGCGGCCGACGGCCGGAGCGGAGCGGCAGGCCGTCGTGTCGCCCTGGGGCGGGGCCGCCGTACGCGTGGTGACGTGCGCGCCGCCGACGGTGGCGCCTTGATCCCATAGAGCCAAATTCGGCAGCTTTCTGACCTAATGTCGATCTTGTGGCCGACAGCCGCCAGCAATCGACCGGCCAGTGCTGACACTCTGCCAGTAACACGCGGCCGTGGGTCACGCTTTGGTGTGACACCTGCGGAGTAAACTCAGTCGAACACCAATCGAACATCACACGCAGAGAGCTCAAGTAGGCGGCATAGTCCACCCCCGCCAACGTCTGGGGGTACTGATCCCTGGGGGCACGCGCAGCAGTGGGCAAGTGGCACAAGCACAAGGTCATCGACGCTGTGATCGTTGAACTGCTCGCCAACGGTTGGACCATAGTCGAGCAAGGTCATCGCTACAGACTGTACTGCCCACATCACAAAGTGTGGGTTCGCGTCGACGGAACGCCTAAGAATCCAGAGAACCACGCTCGCAGGATGCGCCACGAAGCGGCACGCTGCCCTGACCGTCACGACCTGGGCGCGAAGCCACACCAGAGCAGCACTCCTTAGCTGCGGTAACAGTCCACTGCTGTTTCTAGATGGAAACAGCAGTGGTAGTGTATACAGCGAGACAGGAAGGTGGGGCTCCATGTCTGATTTTGAGTTGATCTTTGCCGTCGATGACCTGTCCGACGACGTCATCGACCAGGTCTACGACAGGTACGACTCCATCGTCGCAGGTCACGAAACCGTAACACTGCTTACGGTCACAGCCGAAGGTGCTACCGCACTTACTGCCGCGAAGGCTGCAATTCGAGACCTAGAGAATATCGACGGCGTCGTCATACACCGATGCTATGAGGACTTGGTTTCCCGTCGAGACATTGCCGACCGCGCCGAAGTCTCTCCGCAAGCTGTCGGACAATGGATTCGCGGCGATAGACAACGCGCGCACCCCTTTCCCGATCCTTTCAACTTGGTTTCTGGTGGCATTTGGCTTTGGGGTGAAGTGAACGCCTGGCTTCGCCGCTCAGGCCTCAATTACTATGATCTTTCATATCCCTGCCGTGAAGACTACGCGGACATCAATCGATGGATTAACTATCATCGCGCTCAATCCGTCGCCGTGACGGTCGACTTTGTCTTCAACGCAGAACGATCCCTACGCCATGAAATTGTGACCGAATCCACCGAAAGCCACCCACGCTCTAGAAGTTTTCTCGTGCACAGGACATACGCAGGCTTCTCGGTCGACGAAGGGGAAGTCATTGCAGACTAGCAAACTAATCGAAGCTCTAGAGCAGGCCGAATTGGTCGATGTCAAGTACACCAGACTATCAGCAGAAGCGTACGAAAGTGACGACGAAGAGTTTGCCGAGGAAGTAAGGCGACACGCACAATTAGAGCACGAGCACGCTGACACAGAAGGTGATTCTTCGCATGCTCGAACACCCGATCAGTATCAGCGTTGGCAGCTAATGCTCTCAGGTGGCGACGGCATGCTCGACGTTGGAATATGCTTGAAGACGACGACCGCACGGAGCAACACGGTCGTTGAAGCCTTTGCGCACTACCACGTGGACTTCGACCTTGACGATTTACGCGAACCGACGACCCGTGAAACCGTGTTCTCGTACGCACATAAATTTGCATACCCCGCCCTATTGCCATACGTTCGCGAAGCCGCAGAAGATATTTCCAGGCGACTGAGGATTAGGCCGCCAGACATCAAATTCAACTTCTCCAAGTTTCTAAACAACGCAAAGCCTGTAGAGTCTGGCGATATTGAATAGATCCGACTGAAGAAACCGTGAAGCCGAACAGCTTCTTCTGCCATCTCGTAGGCCTGCCGTCCGACGAGACCTCCTCTACTTCCTATTACCTACGATCGGACGCTTGGTAACTAAGTCGACTTTTCACGGCGACCTCCAGAGGTAAGACTAGTCCGCGCACACCCAGACGCAGCTAATAGGCGAAGAAGACCTGAACACAATCCTGTGATCAAACTCGGGCCGCTCGGGCAATGGTTTCCCAGGCACGGACGCGATCGCGATCAAGTTCGGCGGCGTCGGCTATCACGACGGCCAAGTCCGGCGCTGACGACAAGACTACTGAGATCTTTACAGCCATGACGGCGGCGTCGTACTCAACCTCGCCTTGTAATCCGCGTGGGTCAATAAGCGTCCATCGTCCACCAGGGCCACGTAAGACGTTCCACGGTGACGGATCTCCATGACATAGGCCGGGACGGAAGTCAGCAGCCAACTCGTCTAGCAATTCGAGAGCACGTTTGCGTTCGACCAAAGGTGCTACGGTTTGGCCGGGTGGTAGATCGGCGAGATGACTGTTTGTCAGGCGTCGGCGAAGCCAACTGACGAGGCTTGGCAGGCACTCGGCTGGGGCTGGGGCGATTGCGCGGAGTGGGCGGTGAGTTCGTTCGTCGAGTGCGACCGTGGTCGGGTCGGCGTCAGCAAGTGGGGTGCCAGGCATGATCTGGTCCATGACGGTCCCTGTGCCGGTTTCGGTGGTCGTCGCGTCGTGGATAGCGGGGCCGACGTCGATGTCAGCTAGGGCTTTGGCGACGGTGGTTTGGGCACTGGCGTCTGGGTCTGGGGTGGCGCGCAGGATGAGGTTGTGGTCTGGGGTTGTGGCTGCGACGACGAGTGCGTATCGCGCGGGCAGGATGCGGTGGGGTGTGGCGTTGTGGCGGTGGCAGAGGTCGGCCAACTCGGGTTCGACGGCGGTGAGCCAGGGGTCGGCGCGGTCGGGCCAGCGGGTGCGGATGGAGTGGGCGAGTTCCACGGGGACCTTCATGCGACGGGGACCAGGCCGGCCAGGGCCTCGGTGATGGCGTCGGCCTCGGCGGTGGTGAACTTGGCGTGTTTGCCGGGCTTGTTGGCGTAGCCGAGGGC
>NZ_JBHYIQ010000040.1:38135-80654 GCF_042739895.1 Amycolatopsis sp. NPDC059021 | reverse complement strand
TTCTCCGTCACCGCCCAGAAAAACGTCGCGGTGCAGGCCGCAATCACCGAGATCGGTGAGGACCAGTGGACCGCGATCGAGTACCGGCACCCGGTCTTCGACTCCGAGACCGGGGAGAAGATCACCCACGTCGAGATCGCCGAGACCACCCTGACCGCGTTCACCAACGCCACCGACAATCCCGGCCGGGCGGTCACCGCGCGGCTGCTGGTCCGTCGCACACCCCAGCACCAACGCACCGAGCAAGGCGAACTGTTCCGGGTCTGGAACTACCACGCGGTGTTCACCGACACCCGCTTCGACCTCGAAACCACCGACATCCACCACTGCGGCCACGCCATCATCGAACAAGTCCTGGCCGACCTCAACGACTCCGCCCTGGCTCACCTGCCCTCCGGCCGCTTCCCCGCCAACGCCGCCTGGCTCACCCTCGCCTGCCTCACCCACAACCTGCTGCGCGCCGCAGGATGCCTGGCCAGCGTCTTCCACGCCGCAGCCCGCACCGGCACCATCCGCCGGCACCTCATCCACATCGCCGCCCGCATCACCCGCACCGCCCGCCGCACCACCCTGCGACTACCCACCAACTGGCCATGGCAAGCCGCCTACCACCAACTACACACCACCACCCACCGAACAGCCTGACCCCCGCCCCACCAACCAGACCACAGTGGACACACCGGATGCGAGACCGGACAATCCCGCACACCCAAACAACCCCGCATCACCACACAACCAACCACAAGATCAACAAAACATCGACCGACGGATCCAGGCTCAACGCCGTGAAGGAGGCCTTCACGGCATTTGTCACGACCGGTGCGACGGCAGCACGCAGACGGTGTCCAGGCCGAGAACGTGGTTCAGCCGCCCGAACGCCAGCCACGAACCGAGGCTCATGCTCAGCTCGACGATCTCGCGCTGGCTGTAGTGCGCGGACATCCGCGTCCAGAACTCCTCGTCGAGGCCGTGATGGTCGAGGGCGTACCGCTCGGCGTACTCCGCCGCGAGCCGCGTCCGGTCGTCGAAGCGGTCCGTCGTGCGCCAGTCCAGCACCGCGTCCGCGAACTCCTCCTCGACCTTTTCGCCGTCGCGTTCGGTGCGCCAGTCGAGACAGAAGACGCAGCCGTTGAGCTGCGCGATCCGCAAACGAGCGGCCTCGAACTCCCGCAGCCCCAGCGTCGTGTGCGAGTAGACCGCCAGGGAGAAGTTCGACGCGGCGACGCCGATGCCGGGCACCATCTCGCCCCACACGTACCCGATCGGATCCTTGCCCTCGGGGATGTCGATGTGCATCAACGCTTCCTTCCGAGCTTGCCTGCTGCCGGGCGCAGCGGGACGTCGAGTGCGTCGTACAGACCGGGTTCCGCCGCGGCCAGCCAGTCGATCGCGCCGACGAGCCTGCCGACGGCGGTGGCATTGCCGCCCGCGGAACGGTTTTCGCCCTCGTCACTCGCCTCGACCGTGACCTCGATGCGTGGCCTGCCCTCGATGATCACGCGGTGCGCGCCGTCGCCACTCGGCGGCGTCGGCCAGTCCGGGGCACACGACGGGTGGATGCGCGTCACGTGCTCGACGACGATCCGCGGCTCGCCGCCGACGACGCCCTGGACCTCGAAGCGCACCGCGCCCTGCGTGCCCGCCTCGAACTCGCCCATGGTCCGTGTGGTCACGGTTTCCGCGAGCGGCCGCCGGTCGAGCGTCTCGCGGATTTCGTCCAGCTCGACGTCCAGCGCCCGCGCCATCAGCCGGATCTGGCCGCCCCACACCATCGTCGGCACGCCGCTCATGAGCATCGGCGGCTGGTAGTCCATCGGCTGGCCCATCCCGACCAGGTAGCGGACGGAGTCGGGTTGCTCGTAGGTCGAGTAGTCGAAGATCTCCTGGCAGCGGATGACGTCGACAGCGGTGCCCAGCCCGCTGATCAGCAGCGGCAGCACGTCGTTGCCCCAACCGGGATCGACGCCGGAGACGAACAGGGAACCACCGCCGTCCGCGATCGCCGCCAGCACCGGCTCCCGCAGCTCCGGCGGCGCGTTCCGCTGGTCGTAGAGCGGATAGAGCGACGGCGTCACGACGACCGCGCCCGCCCGGATCGCCCGCACGATGTCGGCGAGCGCGTCGCCGGGCCGGACGTCGCCCGAGGCGGCGTAGACCACCGCGCGAGGACTTGCCGCCAGTACGGCCTCGACGTCGTCGGTCGCCGCGACGCCCAGCGTGTCCGTCCCGGCCAGCTCGCCCGCGTCCTTGCCGACCTTCGCGGGATCGTGGACAAGCACCGCGGTCAGCTTCAACGCCGGATGAGCGTCGACGGCGCGGATCGCGGCCCTGCCGACATTGCCCGTACCCCACACCACTGTGGCGATCATTCCGCCGAGTCTCCCCCGGCGGGCGCGGATCCGGGAAGCCCTCCGTTCCGGTGAGCGGACCGTACGGCCGAACGTCGCAATGGCGGTCAAGTTCGGCGCTGGTGCACGCGAACGCGGCAGGGAGCGGCCACATCACCGTCTCGGGACTGCCCTGTTTGTCCTTTGTGGATTGATGGGCCGTGAAGGCCTCCTTACCGGCACTCAACGCCGGTAAGGAGGCCTTCACGGCATTGTGGACGCTGCCGGTGCCGTCCGGCGGCGTCGCGAACGGCACATTGGGGACGTTCAACGCCGTCAATGTCCCATTCGCGACGCTATTCAAGCTGGTAACCGGGCCGCGAGGTCCGCGAGTTGCCCGGTGTCGCGCAGCGGGTGGCCGTGACCGACGCAGACGATCCGGGGATCGAGACCGGCGAGACGGCGGATCGACTCACGGTTGCGTGCCGGATCCACGCAGAACGCGACAGGCGCCTCGGCGAGGGCCCCGCCCATGACAAGCGGACGCCGGTTGACCACGTCACCGGCGATCAGCACCCGGTCGGCCTCCCGCCAGAAAGAAACCGAACCGGGCGTGTGTCCCGGCGTCTCCAGCACTGTGAACCCGCCGACGACGTCCCCCTCGCGCAGGCGCCGGGCGACCGGATGCGCCGGGCCCGCCCAGTGGGCCAGCTGCCAGCGGGCGATCGCGACGTCGGGAGTCACCGGCGTGAGGTCACCACTTTCGAGGGCGTCCGCGTCGGCCGCGCCGCACCACAGCGGGAGCCGCAGCCGCTCGCACACCGCGTGGCTGGAGCCCTGGTGGTCGGGATGCGCGTGCGTCACCGCGTGCGCCCGCACCTCCCGGCCGGCGAGCTGCCGCAGGATTCGTCGCTCGGCGTGCCGCGATCCGGCGTCGACCAGGATATCGCCCAGCAAATAGACGTTGTAGGCGAAGCGTGGCCTGCCTTCGAGCAGGAACACGTCCTCGGCGATCTCGAACATCCCATCCCCCTCAACATACGGCACCGTATCAATACGCCATCGTATTGATACGCCCCCGTATGGTCACCCGTCAATACCGCCCCGTATCCTGGCGGCGTGCAGGAGCAACGGATGCCGCGGCTGTCCGGACAGGACTGGGCGCGGGCCGCCCTGGAGGCGATCGCCCACGGCGGGCTGGCTGCCGTCGCGGTCGAGCCGCTGGCCCGCAAACTGGGCGTCACCAAGGGCAGCTTCTACGCGCACTACAACAACCGCGACGAACTCGTCGTGGCCGCGCTGGCCGAGTGGGAACGCACCCACGGCCAGGACGGCCTGGCCGAATTCGCCGCGACGACGGAGCCCGCGGAACGACTGCGCCAGCTGGTTTCGGCGGCCGCGCGCGCCGGCACCGGCTTGGCGCCTTCGGTACTTCTGAGCCTGCTCGCGGAACGAAGCGACGAGCGGGTCCACGCCGTACTGGGCCGGGTCAACCAGGCCCGGCTGGACCTGCTCGTCCGCACCTACCGCGAACTCGGGCTCTCACCCGCGCAAGCCCGCCACCGGGCGAGGATCGCGTACGCGACCGTTCTCGGCCTGCTGCAGCTGAGTCAGCAGGACCCCGGCACTTCGCCGCGCGGCCCGCAGTTGACCTCGTTCATCCACGAGGCCACCGCGATGCTCGTCCCCCATCGGGACTAACCGCACATCGCCACCCGGTGGAAAGCCGCTAGCGCGTCGTCGATCGGATGCGGCAGCGGCTTGCCCGAGGGCCCGAACCTGTTCCAGCGCTGCAGGTTCACCGCCACGGCCAGCTGCCGCTCGCCGTCGGCTCGGGTCATCGCCAGCGCTCCCCCACCCCAGACCGTGCCGCCGTGCCCCCAGAAGACGCTCCCGTCCGCCGCCTCCAGCGGGTGCAGGCCGAGGCCGTACTCGATCGTCTTGCCTTCCTGGGAGATGACCGGCACGGTGCGTTGCATCTGCGCCAGCGACTCCTTGCCGACGATCTCGCCCGCCAGCAGCAGGCCGAAGAAGCGGTTGAGGTCCGTGACGGTCGAGATCAGCGCGGCGGCGGGTCCCACGAAGGACATGTCGTAGACGCTGAAATCGCGCGGTGGGTCGATCATGCCGAACCAGGACTCGTAGAGCCGCGAGTGCGGCCCGTCGACATGCGCCCCGTCGGGGAACGAGGTGTCGCGGAGACCGGCGCGCTCGATGACGTTCCGGGTGATGTACTTTTCGGCCGCGATACCGGTCACCTGTTCCAGAAGTGCGCCGAGCAGCAGGTAGTTGGTGTTGGAGTAGACCCCCGGCGTGCCGCCCGGGGCGCCGGTGGCCGGAGCGGCCACCCCCAGTTCGATCAGTTCCTCCGCGTTGAAGCGCGTGAAGCGGTGGTCGTCCAGGCTCTGCGGCCAGGTGTTCGCCATGTCGGGAAACGCTTTCAGCGTCGGGTAGGCATAAGGAAGGTATTCGGCGAGCCCGCTGGTGTGGTTGATCAACATCCGGACCGTGATCGTGGCACCACGGTCGCCGGGAACCAGCCGCGACAGGTAGTGGCCGATCGGCGTGTCGAGCCCGAGCTGACCCTGCTCGACCTGCTGGAGCACCGCGGCGGAGGTGAAGGTCTTGGTGACGCTGCCGACGCGGTGTCGCAGGTCGGCGGTGACGGGGCGGCCCGTGACGACATCGGCGACCCCGGCGGCGCCGCGCCAGATCTCGTCGCCGGCGCGGACCTCGGCGAACAGGCCCGGTATCCCGGCACGGTGGACGTTTTCCAGTGCGGCGGTCAACGCGGCGGAGTCCAGCGGATTCCTCATGACAGCTGTCCTTTCGTATCCCCAGGGCGGACTTCGGCGACGGTGAAGCGCGGGAGCGCGTTCGCTCGTGAGCGCCCCCAGCCGACGCATGTCCTCATTATGCACGCACCGCGTGCAACAGCAAGTGCATAAGCTATGCTGGCCCGGACGAGAGGAGCGAGATGACGGGCCGAAGGCGTTGGGCGACCGAGGAAATCCTGGACACGGCGGCGGAGTTGCTGCGCACGAGCGACGCCGAGTCGTTCAGCGTGCGGAAGCTCGCCGCGGCGCTCGGGACCGACTCCTCCAGCCTCTACCGGCACTTCCGCACCAAGACCGAACTCCTGCGCGCGGTCGCCGACCGCATCCTCGCGGCGGCGATGGACGATTACCGCCCCGAAGGCGACTGGAAACAGCGCCTCACCGCCTTGGCGCTCCGCTTACGCGAGGCTTTCGGGCAGCAGCCCCAGCTTGCGTCGATCTGGGGGCGCTACGCGTCGAGCGGCGCCGGTTCCCGGATGGTCATGGAAGAAGTGCTGCAGGCCCTGCGCTCGTCGGGCTTGCCCGACAAGGAGATCCCGGCGCGCTATCACCGGCTCGTGGTCCTCATCGCCGCGCTGATCGCCGCCGAGGCCGGGGTCGGCACGCTCAGTCCCGACGAGCGCGAGCAGGGCATGGAGCTGTTCCGCGTCGCGGTGCTGGGAGCCGACCCCGAGCATTTCCCCGCACTTGCCCATTTCGCCCGCGACGTCCGTCCCCTCGGGGCCGATCGCCACGCCGCGTTCGAAGAAATCCTCGCCGCCCATCTCGCCGACATCGAGGCCGGACTTCCCTGACACACCCGGCTCCGGCGGCAACCCGGACGGCTCGCTCACGCGTATATGCGACATCGATTCCAGGCGCGCGACGAGGAGGAACGGGAAATGGCCAGCAGAACGGCGACGACGGCACTGACCACATTGGCGATCGTGCTCGGGAGCGCACCGGTGGCGACCGCGGCGAGCGCACCGGCCCTCGAGGTCTACCCCACCCAGGTGCGGCCGGGCCGGATTTTCGGGACCGGCATCCAGGGCGGTTGCGACCGGTACTCGGCCGTCTCCTCCCCCGGCTTCACCGCACCGGTCACGCTGGTCGCGGTCGGCGGCGACCGGAACAACCTGTGGGGCAACGGCACCGCCGTCTCCACACCGGGCACCTACACGGCGACCGCCACCTGCGACGGCAGGAAGCTGTCCACCCGGTTCACCGTCCTGCCGCATCAGCCGCCGGCGTGGAGCCTGTACCCGGCCGAGGTGCAGCCGGGCGGCGAGATCTCGGCGGGTTCGGACACGATCAACGGCTGCCCCGGCGGCGCGCTGGGCCCGGCGACCTCACCGGGTTTCGCCGCCCCGCTGCGGTGGACCAGCGGCGGCAACTTCGGCCGGTTCAGCGGGAAGACCACGGTGATCAGCACGCCCGGCCGGTACCAGGCGACCCTGAAATGCGCGGGCACCCCGATCCCCGGCGTCCTCGAGTTCACCATCCTGGGCACCCCGTCGGCCACCACACCGCCGGCCGCGAAGACGCCGGGGAGCGGCTCGGGCCTGCCCGCCGGACGGACGCCGATCGTGAAACCGAAGGGCGCGCCGCAGACCGGCGGGGGCGGCACCTCGGAGTAACCGCCCGTTTCGGGCAGGCATGTGAGCGCGGCGTCGACGGGAGGGCACAGGGCGTTGCGGATCGGGCGGGACCGCTATACGGTTGGACGGAACTAGAACAGGTTCCAGTTTTTGGGGTGCGGTCCGGACCGAGGAGCGGAAATGGTGAAAAGGGCGCCGCGCGGCGACGAAGCCGACTACGTGGTCGTCGGATCGGGCAGCTCGGGGGCTGCGATCGCGGGCAGGCTGGCGAAGTCGGGTGCCAGCGTCATAGTGATCGAAGCGGGCAAGAGCGACGAGCAGCTGCTGGTCACGAAACCGGGGATGGTCGCCCCGATGCACGCGGTGCCCCAGCTCAAGAAGATCGTGGACTGGGGCTACTACTCGGTCCCGCAGAAACACGTTCTAGATCGCCGGATGCCCGTGCCACGCGGCAAGGTGATCGGCGGCTCCAGCTCCGTGAACGGCATGGTCTACGTCCGCGGCAACCGCGCGAACTTCGACTCCTGGGCCGCCGAGGGCAACACGGGCTGGGACGCCGACAGCGTGAACGCCGCGTACAAGCGGATGGAGGACTTCGAGGACGGCGAGAACGCCTTCCGGGGCGCGGGCGGGCCGATCCGGGTCACCCGCAACAAGATGCCGCAGGAAGGCACGCTCCAGTTCCTCGACGCCACCGCCGACGCCGTCGGCTGCGACATCCTCGACGACTACAACGCCGAGTCGCAGGAAGGCGTCAGCCGGATGCAGCAGAACGCGGCGGACGGCCTGCGCTACAGCGCCTCGCGCGGCTACCTCCGCGACCTCGCTCCCGCGACGCTCGACGTGCAGTCCCGCGTGCTGGCGAAGAAAGTCGTCATCGAGAACGGCCGCGCCGTCGGCGTCGAGGTGGTCGACGCGCACGGCAGGCAGCGCACGATCCGCGCGGGCAAGGAGGTCATCCTCTCCGCCGGGTTCGTCGGCTCGCCGCAGCTGCTCATGCTCTCCGGGATCGGCCACGCCGAGCACCTGAAGGAACACGGCATCGACGTGCTCGCCGACCTGCCCGTCGGCGACAACCTGCACGACCACATGTTCCACGCCCTGACGTTCCGGGTCTCCTCCTGCAAGAACAAGGGCACGGCACCGTATTTCGCGCGTGGCCTGGCCCGTGAGCTGCTCCGGCCCGGCAGCACGTTCCTGGCGAACTCGGTCTTCGAAGCTCTCGCGTTCCTCAAGACCTCCCAGGCCGAGACGGTCCCCAACCTGCAGCTGCACCTCCTGCCGTGGGCGTACGTGTCGCCCAACCAGGACGCGCCGATCCGGCACGCCGTCGACAAGCGGCCCGCGCTCACCGTGCTGACGACGCTGATCTACCCGAAGAGCCGGGGCACGCTCCGGCTCGCCTCGGCCGATCCCACGGCGTCGCCGCTCATCGACTTCCAGTACCTGGCCGATCCGGCCGATCTCGACGTCCTCGCGGAGGGCTCGGAGATGGTGCGGGAGATCTTCGCGTCGAAGGCCTTCAAGGGCGCGATCAAGGAGGAACTCCACCCGGGAACGCAGCTGCGCGGCCAGGCGCTGCGCGACGCGATCCTGAACCGCGCGACGTCGGTCTACCACGGCGTCGGCACCTGCCGGATGGGCGTCGACGAGCTCGCGGTCGTCGGCCCCGACCTCAAGGTGCGCGGTGTCGACGGGCTCCGGGTCTGCGACGCCTCGATCATGCCGTCGATCACCGGCGGCAACACCAACGCGCCCGCCATCATGATCGGCGAGATGGGCGCGCAGCTCGTCCTCGGGAAAGTGAGCGGATCATGACCCTCACCCCGCTCGGGCTCACCCGGCCGGCGTCGGCGACAGAGGCGTTCCTGCGGCAACTCGTCGCCAGGGTCCCGGGTTCGTCCGGGGCGCACTGGAAACTCACCGAGGTCTACACCGGCGAGACGCTCGTCGAGCTGCCGCAGTCGGCGCCCGCCGACATCGAGCAGGCGTTCGCGTCCGCGCGCGAGGCCCAGCGGAAGTGGGCCGCCACTCCGCTCAAGCAGCGGCTGGCGGTGTTCAAACGAGCACACGCGCTCTTCGTCGGCAACGCGCGAACCGTCGCCGACCTCATCCAGGTGGAAAGCGGCAAGAACCGCCGGATGGCGATCGAGGAGTCCTGCGATCCGCCGATGGTGATGAGCCACTACCTCCGGCGGGCCCCGAAGCTGCTGGCACCGGTCCGGCGCGGCGGACCGGTGCCACTGCTGACGACGTCGACGGAGATCCGCCGGCCCAAGGGCGTGGTCGGCATCATCGCGCCGTGGAACTTCCCGTTCGCCACCGGTATTTCCGACGCCGTCCCGGCACTGATGGCGGGCAATGCGGTCGTGCTGAAGCCGGACAACAAGACAGCGCTCTCACCGCTCTACGGCATCCAGCTGCTCGAAAAAGCCGGGCTGCCGAAGGGCCTGTTCCAGGTGGTGTGCGGGGAAGGCCCCGACGTCGGGCCCACGCTCATCGACAACGCCGACTACGTGATGTTCACCGGCTCCACCGCCACCGGCAAGGTGATCGGCGAGCGGGCCGGCCGGAACCTCATCGGCTGCTGTCTCGAACTCGGCGGCAAGAACCCGATGATCGTGCTCCCCGACGCCGACATCGGCCAGGCCGCGCAGGGCGCGGTCTTCGGCGCGTTCGGCAACACCGGCCAGATCTGCATGCACATCGAGCGGATCTACCTGCCGGATTCCCGCTACGAGGAGTTCAAGAAGGCGTTCGTCGCCAAAGCCGAAGCACTCGACGTCCGTGCCGCCTACGACTTCGGCCCCGAAATGGGTTCGCTCGTCTCCGTCGACCACCTGCGCCGCGTCCAGTCGCATGTGGACGACGCGGTGGCCAAGGGCGCGACCGTCCTCTGTGGCGGCAAGCCCCGTCCCGACCTCGGCCCGGCGTTCTTCGAGCCGACGATCCTCGAGGGCGTCACGAAGGACATGCTCTGCGGCGTAACCGAAACCTTCGGACCCGTTGTCGCGCTGCACAAGTACCGCACGGTCGACGAAGCCGTCGCCCTCGCCAACGACACCGACTACGGCCTCAACGCCTCGGTGTGGGGCGGTGACATCGGCGCCGCGCGGACCGTGGCCGCACGGCTCGAGACCGGCAACGTCAACATCAACGACAGCCTCGCCACCGCGTACGCCGCGAAGGGGACGCCGTCGGGCGGCGTCAAGAGTTCCGGCGTCGGCGCCCGCCACGGCGATCAGGGCCTGCTCAAGTACACCGACGTGCAGAACATGGCGGTGCTCAAGAAACAGGTCATGAGCCCCCGGCCAGGCCAGAACTACGAAAAGTACGTCGAGGGCATGCTCTCCGGGCTGAGGCTCATGCGGAAACTACGCATCCGCTAGCCGTCCCGGCGAGGCGGGCGCGCACGAGGCAGGATGTCTCCATGAGCGAGCCCTCCTTCACCCTCGTGCAGCTGCGTTACTTCGAGGCGGCGGCCCGGCATCTGAGCATGACCGCCGCTTCGAAGGAGCTCATGGTGTCGCAGTCGGCCGTGTCGACCGCGATCGCGCAGCTGGAGAAGGAAATGGGCGTGCAGTTCCTGCTGCGTCACCACGCCCGCGGGCTCAGCCTGACCACGGCGGGCGAGGCGTTCTACAAGCGGGTGCTGGACTTTCTCGCGCATGGCGCCGAACTGGTCGAGACCGCCCGGCAGTCCGGCACCGAGCTGGTCGGGACGCTGACGGTCGGCTGCTTCGCCACGCTCGCGCCGTTCCGGCTGCCCGGTCTGCTGGCCGAGTTCGAAGCCCGGCACCCGCGGGTCCATGTCTCGCTGCGCGAAGGCGAACACAACGCGCTCACCTCGGCCCTGCGCTCGGGCGAGACCGAACTCGCCCTGCTCTACGGCTACGACCTGGGCGACGACATCGACCGCGAGGTCGTGGGCACGGCTCCCCCGTACGCCCTCGTCGCCGAGGACCACCGGCTCGCGCGCCGGAAGAGCCGCAAGGTGTCGCTCCAGGATCTGGCCGACGAGCCCATGGTGCTGCTCGATCTGCCGCACAGCCGCGAGTATCTGCAGTCGCTCCTCAGCGACGCGGGGGTGGAGCCGCGGGTCCGCCATCGCACCACCGGCTACGAAACCGTGCGTGCGCTCGTCGCCTACGGCCACGGCTTCGCGCTCCTCAACCAGCGCCCGCCCACCGAGACGACCTACTCGGGGGCGCGAGCCGTGCCGCTCACGCTGACCGACGACGTCCCGGCGCTGGACATCGTCGTCGCCTCGATGCGCGGAGTCCGCCTCACCCGGCGGGCGCAGGAATTCCGGGAGCTGTGCCGCACCCGCTATGCGAACTGAAATCAGGCCTGGCTGAGATACCCACGCTGCGTCGCGATGTGGTCGGCGACGAACTTGGCGTCGTGCCACACGCCCCAGATGAAGCTCGAGCCCCGGCGCGCCAGCCAGGGCAGGCCCAGGAAGTACACGCCAGGTTCCGACGACACGCCGCGACGGTGTCGCGGCTTTCCCTTCTCGTCGAACGCGTCGACGCGCAGCCAGCTGTAGTCCGTGGCGAACCCGGTCGCCCAGACGATCGAGCGGACCCCGGCGGCGGCGAGATCGAGTTCGAGGATCGGGTCGGTCACGCACGCGGGGTCCGGCCCGAGTTCACGCGCGGTCGGTTCTTCCGGGAGGTCCAGTCCGTTGCGCACGACGTAGGCGTCGGCCTCGTCGAGCAGCGCGACATAGTTCGCGTCTCCCCTGGCGATGTTCGCCCCGAGGTCGGGCGCGAACCGGAGGACGCCGTTGTCGAACGAACTGGTCAGGCCGACCAGGTCGATGCCGAGCCCGGCGAGCGCCCGGAAGTCCACGGTGTGCCCGCCGCGGGCACCGCTGACGGCGATGGTGACGTGTTCCGCGCCCGACGGCGGGGTTTCGGCGTCCCATTTGCCGAGCACGCCGAGCCACCAGCAGAAGTCGCGGTCGCGATACCGGCGCGGCGGACGGTCGTGCGGGCCGACGGAGAGGTACACCTGCCGTCCGGACCGCCGGAGTTCCTCGGCGATCTGCACTCCCGACGAACCGGCGCCGACCACCAGCACCGCTCCCTCGGGCAGCTGCTCCGGATTCCGGTAGCCGCTGGAGTGGAGCTGAAGGAGGTCGGCGTCGCCCGGCACGATCGGCGGAATCACGGGACGCTGGAACGGTCCGGTCGCCGCGACGACGAAGCGGGTGTCGATGGTGCCGTCCGAAGTCTCCACGCGGAAACCGGGCCGCCCTTCGTGCCGCCGGACGGACGTCACCTCGACCCCGGTCCGGACCGGCGCGGCGATTTTCTCCGCGTACGACTCGAAGTAGTCCGCGACCTGATCCTTCGAAGCGAACGCGTCGGGATCCAGCCCGGGGAACTCCATGCCGGGGAAGCGATCGTGCCAGGCAGGCCCGTTCGCGACCAGCGAATCCCACCGTTCCGCGCGCCAGCGCCCGGCGATCCGGTCGCGTTCCACGACCAGATGCGGCACGCCGCCGTCACTCAGGTGTTCGCTCATCGCCAGACCGGCCTGGCCCCCGCCCACGACGAGGACCTCCACCTCTTGGCTCGACATCCCAGACCTCCAACTCCGGATCAGCGGGCGAACCCGTCCCGGTGCGTCTCCACGCTCTCGTGCGTCTCACCGGATCCTGACCGTCCCCCCCTTCCCGTGTCCAACAGATGTTTCCGGCACACAAGATCTGTTCAACCGATGCAAGGTTGCATTGGAAATTCCGATGCACTGGTACTGAAAGATCTACTGGACAGAAGGCGACGCCGAGTTCAGGCTGATGCGACGTCCGACCACCGCCCCAGGGAAGGCCACGTAGTGACTGTCCACCGTCGCATCCGCCCGTTCAACACGCGCGACACCTACCCCGAGCAGAACCTCGACAACGACCTCTGCCAGGCCGTGGTCGCCAACGGCACGGTCTACGTCCGCGGCCAGATCGGGCAGGATCTCGACACCAGCGAGTCCGTCGGGATCGGCGACGCCGCCGCGCAGGCCGAGCAGGCGATGGCCAACATCGCCCTTCTCCTGGACGAAGCGGGCAGCCGGATGGAGCACCTGGTCAAGCTCACCATCTACCTGATCGACCCGCGCTACCGCGAGGCGGTCTACCGCGTCGTCGGGCGCTGGACCAAGGGCGTGCACCCGATCTCGACCGGCGTGGTGGTGTCGGCGCTCGCGCGGCCGGAGTGGCTGTGCGAGATCGACGCCATCGCCGTGATCCCGGAGGAGGAGCAGCAGTGACCTTCTCGATCGTGGCCCGCGACGTCTCCGGGGACACCGTGCGGTTCGGTGTCGCGGCCAGTTCCTCCAGCCCCGCCGTCGTCGCCCGCGTCGCGCACCTGCGCCCCGGCGTCGGCGCGGCGGCCTCGCAGAACATCACGGACCCGCGGCTCGGCGCCCGGCTGCTGGACCGGCTCGCCGAGCACGGCGATCCCGGACGCGCCCTCGCCGACGTCACCACCGCGGCCGACATCGAGTACCGGCAGCTCACCGTGCTCGGCCGCACCGGCCCCGGCTTCGCCTACAGCGGGTCCCGGACGCTCGGTACGCACGGCTCCGCTACCGCCGACGGCGTCGTGTCGGCGGGCAACATGCTCTCGGGCGAGCACATCCCGCAGTCCATTGTGGACGCGTTCACCGCCGCCACCGGCGAGCTGGAGGAGCGGCTCGTAGCCGCGCTGCGGGCCGGTCTCGCCGCGGGCGGCGAAGAGGGCCCCGTCCATTCCGCCGGTGTCGTCGTGGTGTCCGATGTGGACTGGCGGATCACGGATCTCCGGGTGGACTGGGCGGACGACCCCGTCGACCGGCTCGCCGAGTTGCTCGACGTGTGGCTCCCCCAGCGCGACGACTACGTCACGCGGGGCTTGGATCCCGCCACCGCGCCCTCCTACGGCGTGCCGGGAGACGACCGATGACACCGCTCAAGAACGCCGCCCGTGCCGAGGTCGACCGGCACGCCGACGCGCTGATCCGCCTGTCGGAGCAACTGCACGCCGATCCCGAGACGGCGTGGGAGGAACACCGTGCCGCGGCGGCGGTGCCGGAGCTGCTCGACCGCGCCGGGTTCGCCGTCACGTCGAAGTATCTCGGCCTCGACACGGCATTCCACGCGAGCTTCGGCAGCGGTCCCACGCGGATCGCGCTGTGCGCCGAGTACGACGCGCTGCCCGGCCTCGGTCATGCCTGCGGGCACAACCTGATCGCGGCCGGTTCCGTCGGCGCCGCACTGGGATTGGCCGCGGTCGCCGACGACGCCGGGGTGACCGTCGAGGTCTACGGCACGCCGGCCGAGGAGGGCGGCGGCGGGAAGATCGAGCTGCTCGACCGCGGCGCGTTCGCGGACGTGGACCTCGCGATGATGGTGCACCCGGCGCCGGTCGACGTCGCCGAGGCCCGGCCGTTCGCCGTCAGCCATTCGAAGATCTCCTACACCGGCAAATCCGCGCACGCCGCGGCCTACCCCGAGGCCGGTATCAACGCCGCGGACGCGTTCACCGTCGCGCAGGTCGCGATCGGCCTGCTCCGCCAGCAACTCCCGGCGTCGGCACGGGTGCACGGCGTCGTGACGCACGCCGGGGACGCGCCGAACGCCATCCCCGAGCACGCCAGCGGCCGGTGGTACGTCCGCGCCGAGACCTTATCCGAACTGTCCGAAGTGGAACCTCGTGTGCTGCGCGCCTTCGAAGCAGGCGCGGTGGCCACCGGCTGCGAGCTGTCCGTGGAACCGGAAAGCAAGCCGTACGCGGAATTCCGCGCGGACGAGGCGGCACTGGCGGCCTACCGCGCCAACGCGCTCGAACTCGGCCGCACGTTCGCGCCGGACGGCACGGCGTCCCGGATGAACCGCGCCTCCACCGACATGGGCAACGTCTCGCAGGTCGTGCCCGCCATCCACCCCTACATCGGTATCGGGTCCCTGCCCGCGATCAACCACCAGCGCGAGTTCGCCGCCCACTGCGTCGGCGGCACCGCGCAGCGGGCGCTGCTCGACGGCGCGATCGCACTGGCCTGGACCGGAGTGGACCGGGCCGTCGCGCCCTGATCGTGGAGGCGCACCGCACCGGCGGACCACTCGCCTGACCCTCCACCCAGCGTCTTCACCAGATCCAGTCCAAGGAGGCCACCGATGACCGCCCGGGAAGCCGTTCCCGCCAGGGAACTCACCGAAACGATCGCCGACCCCGCGACGCTGCGCCGGAGCGTCGCCGCGGGCGCGGTCGGCGTCTTCGTGCACTGGTTCGACTGGGCCGCCTACGCCTACCTCGCGAGCACCATCGCGTCGGTCTTCTTTCCCGCGGGCAACGCCACCGCCGGTCTCCTCGCCGTGTTCGGGGTCTTCGCGGTGTCGTTCGGGATCCGTCCCCTCGGCGCGCTCGTGTTCGGGCCGCTCGGCGACCGGATCGGCCGTAAGCGCACGCTGTCGATCGTCATCTTCGCGATGACCGGTGCCACGCTCGTCATCGGCCTGCTGCCCGGCTACTCGACGATCGGGATCGCGGCACCGGTGCTGCTGGTCTTCCTGCGGCTGTTGCAGGGCTTCGCCGCGGGTGGCGAGTTCGGCAGCGCCGCGAGCTTCCTCGCCGAGTACGCGCCACGCCGCCGTCGCGGCTTCGGTGTCAGCTGGCTCGAAGTCGGTTCCCTGCTCGGGTTCCTCGCCGGGTCGTTCGTGTTCCTCCTGCTGTCGGTCGGTCTCTCGGACGCGCAGCTCGCCTCCTGGGGCTGGCGCGTCCCGTTCCTCATCGCCGCCCCGCTCGGCATCATCGGCTTCGTCATCCGCAACAAGATCGAGGACACCCCCGAGTACCGCGCCCTCGAAGCGACCGACAACGTGCCCCGCAGCCCGGTGCGGGAACTGTTCCGCAACAACAAGAAGCAGCTGCTGCAGGCCGCCGGCCTGATGACGATGATGCACGTCCCGTTCTACGCCGTGCTCACCTACCTGGTGACCTACGAGACCGACCACCTCGGCCACTCATCCGGCAACGCCGCACTGCTGTCCACGGTCATCTCGCTCGTCGGGCTGGTCCTCGTCCCGGCGTTCGGCCGCCTGTCCGACCGCGTCGGCCGCCGGCCGGTCCTGATCGGCGCGGGCATCGCGCTGTTCGTCCTCGCGACCCCGGCCTATCTGCTGATGCGGACCGGCCTCACCGGAACATGGATCGGCGGGCTCGCACTCGGCGTCGTGCTCTCCGCGATCCTCGGCACGTACGCGGTGTGGTCCGCCGAAATCTTCCCGACCCGCACCCGCCAGGGCGGCCTGTCCATCGCCTACAACCTCACCGCCGCCCTCTTCGCCGGAACCGTGCCGTACCTGATGACCGTGCTGATCTCCGCCACCGGCAGCACCCTCGTCCCCGGCCCGTACCTCATGGCCGCCGCGGTGATCGGGCTGATCGCCGCCTTCTCCCTGCGCGAAACCGCCGGGAATCCGTTGCTGCGGGCCGAAGATCTCGCCGAAGCCTGAACTACGGGCAGCCACCGCACCGTCTTCGGGTTAACCCACTTAACGAAACGCTTACCCGAACGCCGTCCGATTCATCCGGTTTTCCGACCCCATATCGGATACCAGACCCGATAGGGGTGACCCTGGCCACAGAATTTATTAGGGAAGGCTCTCCTTAGTTTATGGTTCCGCGATCGTCCGAGGAGCCGGCCGGGAGGAGAGTTAACCTTTGGACCGCATGAGGAGTGAGCTCAGTACGCGATTCGCCCCGCGCGTGCAGTCGGTTTTCCGTGTGGTGGTGGGCTTTCTGTTCGCCTGCCACGGAGCAGCGTCCCTGTTCGGGGTGCTCGGTGGCGCGATGGGCACGCACGGCGGCACGGTGCCCGCGGGTGCGTGGCCGGGGTGGTGGGCGGCCGTCATCCAGCTCGCCGACGGGACGCTGGTGGCGCTCGGGCTGTGCACCCGGGCCTCGGCCCTGCTCTGCGCCGGGTCGATGGCCTACGCCTATTTCACGGTGCACCAGGCGAAGGCGCTCCTGCCCATTCAGAACAGCGGTGAACCGTCGGCCCTCTACGCCTGGGCGTTCCTGGTCATCGCGGCGCTCGGGCCGGGTCCGTGGGCCGTCGGGAACGCGTTGCGCCGCCTGCGAAACCGGCCGGCGGCGCGGACGGTGGACACGGCAGGCGCCCAAGCCTGAACCGCGGCCCGGCCTGCCTCGGCCATGGCAGGCCGGGCCCCGCGGACCACGGACGATGACGACCAACGCTCCCGGGTGACGGGACGCCGGAGCGACCGGCCTGGAGGGACTCCAGGTTTACGATCGAAATCATGCGATTCGCCTTCAAAACCTCGCCCCAGAACACCGCCTGGGCGGACATGCTCGCGGTCTGGCAGGCCGCCGACGAGATCGAGCTGTTCGAGTCGGGGTGGACCTTCGACCACTTCTATCCCATTTTCTCCGATCCGACCGGTCCGTGCCTGGAAGGGTGGGTCACCCTCACCGCGCTGGCCCAGGCCACGAAGCGGCTGCGGCTGGGCACACTGGTCAGCGGGATCCACTATCGCCACCCCGCGCTGCTCGCGAACATGGCCGCCACGCTCGACGTCGTCTCCGGCGGCCGCCTCGAAATCGGCATCGGTGCCGGGTGGAACGAGGAGGAGTCCGGTGCGTACGGCATGGAACTGGGCAGCATCAAGGACCGCAGCGACCGGTTCGAGGAGGCCTGCGAGGTCCTGCTCGGCCTGCTGACCCAGGAGACCACCACGTTCCAGGGCAAGCACTACCAGCTCACCGACGCCCGCTGCGAGCCCAAGGGCGTGCAGCGGCCGCACCCGCCCTTCTGCATCGGCGGCAGCGGCGAGAAGCGCACCCTGCGCACCACCGCGAAGTACGCCCAGCACTGGAACTTCGTCGGCGGCACGCCCGAGGAGTTCGCGCACAAGCGCGATGTGCTGTACCGCCACTGCGCGGACATCGGCCGCGACCCCGGCGAGATCACCCTCTCCTCGCACGTCCGCCTCGAACCGGACCTCGACTACGCCAAGGTCGCCGCCGAGGCGGAGGCACTCGGCGCGGCGGGAGTCGACCTGGCGATCATCTACCTGCCGCCGCCGCACACCCCGGCGGTGCTGGAGCCGCTGGCGAAAGCCCTCGAACCGCTGCGCTGATGTCCGGGCTGCCCGCGCACGCCCCGCCGTCGCGGGCAGCCCATACCCCGGCGGGCCGGATTTCAAACATCCAAAACGGACTGTTTACGAAACTCATGACACGGCAACAGAATGTTCGCACGAAGTTAACCGGTGAGCCGGGTTCCCCGCGCCGAAACCCTCTTGCGGCTACTATGTGACGCGCGTTTCCGGCGCCGAAACCCGCACCACAGAACGAAAAACCGAAGCCCGTTCGGATAAGTGGGAAGGTGTCCCTCAGCAGAGCCGGGGCACCGTGATAGCGTCCGCCCGATGCGCACGGCCGATGGGACACCGACGGTCGCCTCGGAAGAGGTGACCACTCCGGGAAAATCCTGCCCGGAAACCGAAAACCAGTCCAAGACCCGTGCCGTGCCATGGCGCTGGATCGCCATCGTGCTCGGACTGTTCTCCGCCGCCTGCGCGATCGCCAGCCCGCTGCTGCCCGTGGTGCAGGACACCGCCGAGATCACCTGGCCGGTCGCCGGCGACACCCGCCCGGTGAACGCCCCGCTCACCGGCTACTGGGCGCAGGACATGCGGGTCGACCTGCCGTGCGCGACGGTCCGTTCGCTCGACGCGCGCATGCCGGGCGGCGGGTACCTGTTCTCCACCGTGCCCGGTGCGCGCACCGGCGACGGCGCCGGGGTGTTCCTGCGGGTCGAGCACGGGGTGCTCACCGCGTTCAACCGCGGCCAGCAGGTCGCCAACCAACCGCTGCCCGCGAGCGGCTGCGACGTCCGGTTCTCCGCCACGGCCACGCACACCACGCTGACCGTCGCCGGGACTCCCGTCTACGACTCGGGCGGTGACGTCCGCCCGCGGGTCGTCGGGATCTACACCGATCTCACCGCGGCCACCGACCCGATCGCCGGGCTGCACGTGTCGATCACCCCGGACACCCGCTACCAGTCCTCGCCGACCGGGCTGAAGACCGGGATCGGCGTGCTCGGTGTGCTGGCGCTGATCGGCTCGCTGTTCGCGGTGAACCGGCTCGACCGCGGTGGTGCCCGGCGGGCGCCCCGCTGGGCGCCGGTCGGCTGGTGGAAGCTGACCAAACGCGACTTCACGGTCTTCGGGGTGCTCGGCGCCTGGGTGTTCATCGGGCCGGTGACCTCCGACGACGGTTACATCCTGACCATGGCCAGGGTGGCCGGGCAGGTCGGCTATCTGACCAACTACCACAGATGGTTCGGGGTCGCCGAGGCGCCGTTCGGCTGGAACGACCACATCTACGAGCTGATGGCGACGGTCTCGACGGTTCCGCCGTGGATCCGGTTGCCGTCGTTCGTCATCGCCGTCATCTGCTGGCTGCTGATCAGCCGCGAGGTCATGCCGCGGCTGGGCAACCAGGTCCGCCAGAGCCCGGCGGCAAGCTGGGCCGCGGCGATGGTGTTCCTCGTCTGGTGGCTGCCGTTCAACAACGGTGTGCGTCCCGAACCGTGGGCGGCGCTGGGCTCGCTGCTCGCACTGTGCGCGGTCGAACGGACCCTCGTCACGCGGCGCCTGCTGCCGCTGTGTCTCGGGTTGCTGGCCGCCGCCTTCGCCCTCGCCGCGACACCGACCGCGCTGATCGCCGTCGCGCCGTTCCTGGTCGCCGCGCGCCCGCTGTTCCAGATGTTGCGTGCCAGGGCACGGGAAGCGGGCTGGACACCGGTCCTCGCGCCGATCGCGGCGGCCGGTTTCATCGTGCTCGTCGTCGTGTTCGCCGATCAGACGTTCGCCACGGTGCTGGAGGCGACCCGGCTGCGCGGCAACGTCGGGCCCAGCGAACCTTGGTACAACGAGCTTTCGCGCTATCAGCTGCTGTTCGCCGACAACGCCGACGGGTCGATGATCCGGCGGTTCCCGGTGCTGCTGCTCATGCTGTGCACCGGCACCTGCCTGGTCGTGCTGCTGCGCCGCGGCCGGATCCAGGGCGCCGCGCTCGGCCCTGCCCGGCGGCTGATCGGCACGACCGCGTTGTTCTTCCTGCTGCTGGCGCTGACCCCGACCAAGTGGACACACCACTTCGGCGCGTTCGCCGCGGTCGGTTCGGCGATGGCCGCGCTCACCGCGCTCGCCACGAGTTCGGTGGTGCTGCGGTCGAAACGCAACCGCGCCGCGTTCACGGCGGGGCTGCTGGTGGTGGCCGCGCTCGCGGCGACCGGGCCGAACGCGTACTGGTTCGTGTCGGGGATCGGCGTGCCGTGGTTCGACAAGGCACCGTCCCTCCACGGCTACCACCTGTCGACCCTGCTGCTGCTCGCCGCGGCCGTCGCGGCGGTGATCGCGTTCGTGGAGAACGTGAGAATGCAGCGGCCGGGGCTGCTGCCGCCCCCGACGCAGGAACGGCGGTTGCGCGCGCTGAAGCTCGGTTCGCTCTCGCTCGTCGTGGTCTGCGGCGTGGTCGTGGCGTTCGAATTCGCCAGCATGGGCAAGGCGATCCAGAAGCAGTGGAACAGCTACAGCCTCGGCGCGGCCAACGTGCAGCACCTGTTCACCAGCAGCGGCAACCTCTCCGATCACGTGATGGTCGAAAAGGACCCGGTTTCGAGCCTGCTCAAGCCCGTCTCGGCGCGGACGGCGCCGGTCGAGCAGCGGCAGGCCAACCCGGCACTGCCGCCCGCCGACCAGGACAACGGCACCACCTCGGCCGGGTTCCACACCACCACGAAGTCCGGCGACGACCCGCTGGACAGCCCGCCGCACGGGTTCACCACGAGCTCCGTGCCGATGTGGAGCAGCTACGGCTCGGACGAGCGGACCGGCCGCCTGCGCACCGACTGGTACCAGCTGCCGGACAACCGGGCGAACTCGCAGCTGGCGATCGCGGTGGCGGCCAAGTCCGGCAAGGCGGAGGGCGTCTGGCTCGAGTTCGGGACGCGCACGCCCCAGGGCGTCAAGGTCGTCAAGTCCCATCAGGTGCTCGCCCCTGGCGTGGGCACGGAGTCCGGCGCGGACAAGTCGATCACCGGCAAGTGGGCCGACGAACGGGTCGAGATGGGTGACCTGCCGAAGGACGCCACGCTGGTCCGCGTGGTCGCGAAGGACGACGACGTGACCTCGGACGGCTGGGTGGCGGTGACGGCACCCCGCGTCCCGACCTTCACCACGCTGACGCAGCGCGTCGGCAACGCGCCGGTGTACATGGACTGGCCCGCCGCGTTCGTGTATCCGCGGATGACCCCCGTGGTGTCGCACGACGGGATCTCCGAGGTGCCGGCGTACCGGATCACCGCGGGCTCACTCGCGTCGGAGGCAGGCTGGGCGAGCAACGTCCACGGCGGTTCGCTCGGCTGGCTCGAGGAGGTCGCCGACCAGCCCGAGGTGCCGAGCTACCTGCGGGGCGCCCCGGAACAGTCGTGGGGTCAGCTGATGCACGTCGAGCCCTACACGAAGGGCGCGGCACCCCATGTCCAGCACGGCGAGAAGACCGTGTGGGGCTGGTGGTCGCCGGGGCCGGGACCGTTGCAGCCCAACGGATCCACACCCACCCGCTGACGACGTCTCCGCTCCGCCACGTCTGTCCTTTATGGACATTTAGCTGCGGGTGGTCACGGCCTGGCCGGGTGCGTCGAAGGCGATGCGGGCGAGGAGCCAGAAACTAAAGCCGGACAACGGCGTGCGCCCACTACACCACGCTCAATCATCCACACCTCAACACCAAGGGCCCCTTAGGTTGCCGTTTAACCCCGGGCTGGTGAGGTCTCCCCCTGTTGATCATGGGTGCGGCCCTTGGTCGATGATTCTTCTTGCTGTGGAAGGAAGTTCGGTTCAAGGGCTGCGGTGATCAGTGTGCGTGATGGCGGGCGCGACGGTGCGCTCGGGGAACTCCTGGCGTTTCGCCAGGAGTTCTATGGATGCCTGGCGTTGCGGGCGGATGCGTTGTTCGAACTGGTGGACGCGGTGCTGTGCACCGATGGCCCGGTCCGGTCGCTAGTCGGGCTGTCGCTGGCGCCGGAGTTCTGCCATACCTACGGGCGAGGCAAGGACGAGCACCGGATGATCCCGGGGTGGCCATATTCGATCGTGGCCGCACTGGAGACCGGCCGCACCTCCTGGACCGCGCCGCTGGATGCCATCCGTCTGGCACCCGGTGCGGATGTCGCCGTGGTGACCACCGCCCAGATCCGCGAGGTCGTCGAACGCCTTGTCGCCGCGGGCCAGTGGCGCGCGGGCGATCCGGAGATCTTGGTGGTGCTCGACGCCGGTTACGACGCTCCGCGCATCGCGCACCTGCTGGGGGATCTGCCGGTGCAGATCCTCGGTCGGATGCGCTCGGACCGGGTGTTGCGCCGTTCCACCCCGGCCCGTGTCTATGCCCCGAAAGGCGCGACCGCGCGGGCGTGGGACCGGCCGCATCCGCGGCTGACTCGCCGCGCGGCGTGGCTCGATCACGAGGGCCCGCTGCCGATCATCGAGGGCACCGTCATCCGGCTCCAGGTCGATCATCTGCCCAGCGGTGGAGTGAACAAACCGGTCTGGCTGTGGTGGTCGGGCGTTGATGCCACCATCGCGGACGTTGATCGCTGCTGGCAGGCGTTCCTGCGACGTTTCGACATCGAGCACACGTTTCGCCTGTTAAAGCAGACCCTGGGCTGGACGGCCCCGAAGCTCCGTGATCCGGACGCGGCCGACCGCTGGACCTGGATCGTCCTCGCCGCCCACACGCAGCTTCGCCTGGCCCGCCATCTGACCACTGACCTGCGCCGCCCCTGGGAGCGACCCGACCCCACCGGCCAGGCTCACCTCGGCGCGCGTCCGGCGCGTGTTCCGGAACATCCGCGCGAAGATCGCCTCACCAGCAGCCGCACCGAAACCGTCCCGGCCGGGGCCGGGACGACCTCCCGGATCAAGGAACTCCATTGTCGCGCAACGCTTCGACGTCGGACGCGTCCTCGCGACCGGCGAGGCCTACAGCCGCCCGGCGCACCACAAGAAGGGGACCAAACCACGGCGAACAAGTTAACGACACCCCAGAGCGGACTCCTGGCAGACTGCGATGATGCGAATCAAACACCAGGTCGTCGCCTTCGATGCAGCCGAACTCACCGCGGAGAGCCGTTTCTGGGCAGGAGTGCTCGGCGGGGAGGTGGACGAAGACGATGACTGGCACATGGTGATGGTGGACGGCGCACCGCGGATCGGCGTGCAGCTCGCACCCGACCATGTCCCACCGGAATGGCCGGACGGCCCGACCAAGCAGCAAATACACCTCGACCTCTGGGTCGAGGACTTCACCGAAGCACACGAGCAGGTCATCGCTCTCGGCGCCTCGGTGCTGAAAGTGGCCGCCGGCAACACATCCGGAGACGACTTCCAGGTATACGCCGACCCAGCCGGTCACCCCTTCTGCCTGTGCTGGTTGGTCGCCGAGCAACGCAAGTAAAAGAGCATCCGCACACGCGGCGAAGCATCCAGTATCGGCCCGTGGTTAAACGGCAAGCTTAGGTTCTGAGGTGGATGGTGTTACGGCGTGGTGTGCGGGTGGCGTCCAGCCAGGCGGGCGGTACGAACTCCGGTAGCCCGTCGCTGGCGATGCGGACTTCCCATTCGGAGTGGTGGATGAGCTTGTGGTGGACGGAGCATAAGAGCACGAGATTGTCCACTTTGGTCTCACCGTGGTGTGCCCAATACACTACATGATGCGCCGTACAACGGTAAGCGGGTGCATCGCACCCCGGGAAGGCGCAACCACCGTCGCGGCGGATCAACGCTCGGCGGATGGCGGGGGTGGCGAGGCGTTGGGCGCGGCCGACGTCGAGGGGTTCGCTGTGCGACCCCAGGACCATGGGGATGATCTTGGCGTCGCAGGCGAGGCGTCGTGCTTCGGCTGCGGTAATCTCGCCGAGCAGGTCAAGAGTCGCCTGCCCGATCCCGGACCGTAGTTCTTTGAGTCCGACGGTGACGACGATGTGGGTGGCTTCTCCGGCTTGGGTGGGTAGGTCGGGGTGTTCGGCCCACATGCGTACGAGTTCGGAGAATGCGCAGCCGCGCCGTTCCCACTGGGTTCGGGTGTCGCGGCCCTCCTCCTCGGTGGCGGGGCGGGGTTTGGCGAGTGGATCCAGCATCGCTTGCAGGCGCGCGGAGGTTTCGTCGTCGACCCGGGCTTTGATCTGGTGTCCGCCGTCGCGGTGCGGGGCGATCGAGAACTCGGGCTGGAACGGTTTTGGGTCCCGGGTTTTGGGCTCTTTCCCGTCGGGGTCGAGTTGGGAGATTAGGCGTCGTCCGGCGGCGCGGATCTCCCGCGGACCGGCCGAACGGGCCAGCTCGGCCAGGATTTTCTCCGCCTGTTCCAGCTGATCCACTGGCACCGTCTTGGGGAGTTTGTCGAGCACCCGCAGGATCTCGTCAATCTGGGCGGTGCCGATCGCGCCCTCGGCAGCGGCCTGCGCTGTCGCCGGAGCCTGCGGCGGCTGCTCCCCGCTCGTGAGATTACGAGTGCCATTCAACGCCAGCGCCCGCGCCGCACGAGCTTTCGCCTCGGCGTGCGGGATATTTAACGTCTCCTGCAACAGTCGCACGAGACTCCCATATCCGGTGGTATCGCGGATCCCGCGTCGTTCCAGCTCGGCCATGACCTCGCCCTGGACCGCGGCCTCCCGCCGCTGCACGGACTCGGACTCCAGAAGCCGCGACAGCAGGCAGCCGACATCCTCGCGCCACCACTCGGTGCGCGAAATCTGGGTACTGCCGCTGGTACTCACAGCATCGACTTTACCCCGATTCTCGAACATATGTTCTACACGATCGAGTGTAGCTGCAGGTGTCAGATCAGGGTGTCGTCTTGGTGACGAACAGCGACACTTGGCCGCATCGTGACTGTTCTCGCAGCCGAGGGCGGCTGGGATTCGGCCGGGAATGTGTTCCTGGCTCCGGGTCCCTGCCTCTATCGGTTGAACAGCCGTGACGGGTGATCGACGGGTCAGCGTTGCGCACGCCAGCGAATCCGGTTGCTCCGCATAATGCGCCTGATGATCACCTCGCTCGATGACGCGTGCCGGCTACTGAGAGCGGTACCGCAGCTTGGCTTTGTGTCGCGCCCGTACATGCTGCTGCCGCTGCTGCGCACCGGGTGCATCTCGGTGGTGCTGAGCAGCGAGCGGGCTGATGCCGGCTGGGCGCGGCGCTTCGATGCCGAGTTGCTCTCCGCGGAACAGTTGGCCCCGGTCCGCAGCGGCGCGCGGGTCGTCGATGTCGTCGACGCGGTCGATCGCTTGGTCTCGGACCTTCCCGGGTTGGTCGGCCCTGGCACGCCACTGGCCCGGCTGGTCAGCCGCCGGGCACTGACCACTGCGGAGGGCACTGCGCTCGATTCCCGCGGCTGTCGGCTGGTGGGCGCGCTCTCTACGATGTTCGAGGTCGAGCCGATGGCCGGGGCCGAGTGGTGCTGACCGGTCCGCTCTGGCTGAGAGCGGCCGAACTCGCGGATTCGGACACACTGGCCCGGTGGCGGGCGGACGCGGCGGCGTGGATCGCGCATGAGCACCACTCCACCCAGTGGTCCAAGCCGTTCAACGCGCAACAGGCCCGCTCGTGGATCGAGCACGGCGCCACCGTGATGGCGATGCTCGAACCGGGCGGTGAGCCGGTGGCCGGCCGCACCGTCCTGCCCGTCGGCGACCCCTTCCTGTGGACACCCGAGGAACGGGCGGCTCCGGCGCGGTACCTGGCGAAGCTCGTCGTCGACCGCCGGTACACAGGCCGGGGAATCGGCCGCCTGCTGACCGACTGGGCCCGGCGGCGCGCCCACCGGGCGGGCGCCGAGATCGTCCGGATCAACGTCTGGACCGACAATCCCGGCCTCCACACCTACCATCGCCGCTACGGCTGGCGCCGGGTCAGAACCGAGCCCGGCCACACCTCCGGCACGCTCTTCGCCATGCCCGTCCTCCACGACCCGTTTCCCTCCTGCGTGCAGGAACTCGGCACGATCGTCCTCCCCGGCGACTGACCGGTCCCCTCCGAGCAATCGCCGACGCCGACGAATGAGCACTCCGACGCTGAGCACCACACACCCCTGTGCAGACAAATACGGCACGTTCAAATATTGCCCGCCTGTCCGGCTGCGACGACAACAGCTGACCGAAGCGCAGTCCTCAGCCGCGTCTGCCCCGCGGGCCAGGGCGGGTCCTCCGGCTTGACGTGGAGCGCGCTCCAGGTCCTAGCGTCGGAGCCGTTCGTCAGCTCTCCAGGTACCGCCCGGTCCGCCGGGCAGGAGGAGTATCCGCGCATGATCACCCGAACCACGCTCGGCTCGCCCGGTCTCACCGTCAGCGCGATGGGACTGGGGTGCATGGGGATGAGCGAGAGCTACGGCGCCGCCGACTGGGACGGCGGCCTCGCCACCATCGACCGGGCCCTGGAGCTGGGCATCACGTTCCTCGACACCGCCGACGCCTACGGCACCGGGCACAACGAGGTACTGGTGGGCCGGGCCATCCAAGGCCGCCGGGACCAGGTGCAGCTGGCCACCAAGTTCGGCATCGACCGCAGCGCCGGCGAGGCGGCACGCCGCATCCGCGGTGCCCGGGACTACGTGCTGCGCGCCTGCGACGCCTCGCTGCTGCGGCTGGGCGTCGAGGTGATCGACCTGTACTACGCCCACCGCCCACCCCAGGACGTGGAGATCGAGGAGACCGTCGGGGCGATGGCCGAGCTGGTCGAGGCGGGCAAGGTCCGCCATCTGGGCTTGTCCGAGGTCGACGGCGAGTTGCTGCGCCGGGCGCACGCGGTGCACCCGATCACCGCGGTGCAGAGCGAGTACTCGCTGTGGACCCGCGACGTCGAGGCGGTCACCCCGGTGCTGGCCGAGCTGGGGGTCGGGCTGGTGCCGTACTCGCCGCTGGGGCGCGGGTTCCTGACCGGCACCCTGGACCGCTCCACGCTGGGCGAGAAGGACTTCCGGCGCACCAACCCCCGCTTCGCAGGCGAGGCGGGCGAGGCCAACGAGAAGATCGCGCGGACCGTGCGCGAGGTGGCCGACCGGCTGGGTGCCACCCCGGCCCAGGTGGCGCTGGCCTGGGTGTACGCCCAGGCCG
Source organism: Amycolatopsis sp. NPDC059021 (assembly GCF_042739895.1). Lineage (NCBI taxonomy): Bacteria > Bacillati > Actinomycetota > Actinomycetes > Pseudonocardiales > Pseudonocardiaceae > Amycolatopsis > Amycolatopsis sp. NPDC059021. The sequence continues at coordinate 53,732 of NZ_JBHYIQ010000040.1, read as the reverse complement.
AGCGGCTCGGGGTGGCGGTGGCGGCCATTCCGGGCACCCGCAGCCCGGCCCGGCTGGAGCAGAACGCGGCCGCGCTGGAACTCACCCTGGACGCCGAGGCGCTGGCCGCGCTGGACCCGCTGAGCGACCAGGTGACCGGCGAGCGCTACACCCCCGTGCACACCGCCGAGGTCGCTCGAGGTTAGCCGGCGGGCTCCCCACGCACGACGTGCAGCCGCGCCGCACCAGGTGACAGTCAACGTCTGTTTTCGGTGACAGGCACGAGCTGTGATCGATATCGGGCGTGCGGGTCGCAGGCCGTGTCCGGCGGCAACTATCGGCTGTGGTCACACGTGTAACAGCTCGTCTCCGTCAGGATTGTCCGCGGGTTTGCGTGCCGAAGGCATCGACGAGATTCTCACCCCGGCCGGTTTCGCGCCGGTCGAGTGGACCACCGAGCGGCTCGACCTGGGCGGCAGTGCCGAGCAGGTGTGGGCGTCCGTCTCGGCGATCTACAACTTCCTGCCGCTGGACCCCGCAGTCGCGCAATCGCTCGAAAAGGAGTTCCTGGCCCAGGCAGCCGGTCTGGCCGGAGCCGACGGCCGGATCCCCTCCACGCAGAACATCCACATAGTCACCACCACACTGACCGACTAGCCAAGGGTTTTCCGGTGCTCGTGTCGTGCAGTGCGGCGAGAATGCGGCAGGCGCGCCGGGCATGCTCCGTCCGGCACACACCGGCTCTCACAGTTCACTCACCTCGCTTCCAGGTAACGCACACAAAGACCCTCTACGGTCGCCGGGGTGTCAGCAGAATCGGAAGTCGTCACCCTCGACGAGAATCGGAAGCGAACATTCCGCCGCACCGGGCTGGTGGCCGCGGCGGTCGTGCTCGCGATCGCGGCCAGGGTCGCCCTGTTCGACCACGAATCCTTCGACTACAAGGTGTTCTTCAAGAACTGGTACGAGTTCATTTCCACGCACGGCGGATTCGGCGCACTCAAGTACCGCTTTTCGGACTACAACGTCCCCTATTTGTACCTGATCACGATACTGACTTATCTGCCGGTACCCGCGCTCGCCGGGATAAAAACCATCTCGGTGCTGTTCGACCTGGTGCTGGCGTACTTCACCTACCGCATCCTCGCACTGCGCCGCCCCGGCCGATGGTCGCCGTCGCTGGCCGCGCTGATCGTCCTGTTCCTCCCCACCGTGGCGAGCAACAGCGGGATGTGGGGGCAGGCCGACTCGATCTACGCCGCGTTCGGCCTCGGCGGTGTGTATTTCGCCCTGCGTAAGCGGCCGTGGCTCAGCGCCGTCTTCTTCGGTCTGTCGCTGGCCTTCAAGTTGCAGGCTGTCTTCCTGTTCCCGCTGCTTTTGGTGCTATTGCTGAAAAAATGGTTGCCGTGGCGGGTACTCCCTGTCGTCCCCGGGGTCGTCCTGCTGCTCGACATCCCGGCGCTGCTGGCCGGAGCACCGCTAGGACAACTGTTGTCGGTGTATGCGCAGCAGACGAGTTCGTACCCCGAGTTGTCCCTGCGCGCGCCGTCGATCTACCAGTTCTTCCCGGCGGGCGCCGACGCGGCGGTGATCCGGCCCATCGGCGTCGCCGTCACCGGGCTGGTGGTTCTCGGGCTGTGTCTCGGCGTTCTGCTCAGCCGGGTCCGGCTGACGACGACGAAGATCGTGCTGATGGGAACGACTTCGGCTCTGCTGGTGCCGTTTCTCCTGCCGTCGATGCACGAGCGCTATTTCTATCTCGCCGAGGTGCTCACCGTGATCGCCGCGTTCCACCTGCCGCGCCGCCTGTGGTACGTGCCGGTTCTCGTGCAGGTGGCATCGTTGTTCGCCTATCTCGAGGTGCTGTTCCCGCCGATGGGGCCGATGGGCCCCGGCGGCGGGCCGGGCGTGTTCATCGGCGGGCCTCCCCCGGACGGCACCGTTCTCCCCACTCCCGGCGGACATCCCCCGCCCGGTGTCATGACGGACCGGATGTCGAACCTCTACGCGCCCACCCTGGAATTCCGGATCCTCGCGGCGCTCATGGCGATCGCGGTCGTTTCCGTGCTGTGGACGACGATCCGCGAGTTCCGGCGCGACCCCACCGCCGGCACGCGGTCGTCCGCCTCTTCGCCTGGTCACCAAGGAAGTGAAGTGCCCTCGTCCCCGTGATCGAGGCCGCGAACTCGAACGCCTGCCGGACTTCCGCGCGGGGTCGTGTTAGCCTGTCGCGGTGCAGCGCCGTATGACGTCCCAGCGACTCGTAGTCAGGCGCGCCGGCTGAGCCAGGTAGCCGGCGCGCGACGTCGGCGACCGCCGATACCGAACTCTCCCGGGGCCTGGCCCGCGTTCACCCCGTTCTCGCATCGCGGAGAGTCAGCCATGTCCTTCACCACCGCTTCGTCGTACGCCGTCCCGGCCCCGCGGGCCTCGATGCCGGTGCGCCGCCGGATCGCCACCTACTTCGTCGGCGGAATCACCGAAATTCCCTCCCTCGTCGGGGCACTGACGCGGCAGGGTTGCCGCGTCCACGACCTGTCCGTGGACATCCGGGACGGCGTCCCGGAGAGCAGCATGGTCTGCGCGGTCCTGGTGGCGGCCGAGGAGATCGACCCCCTGCTCGAACACCTCCGCCTGCTCCCGGCGGTCGCCTCGGCCGAACTGGCGTGAGGAGCTGAAACCCTAGGTCAGCCGTGCCGGATCGGTACGGATCAGGGCCGCCGGTACGTCCAGCCGCCATCCCGTCTCGTACGCCTCGGCGAAGCCTTCGTCCCCGAGCACGGCCCTGCCCTGGCTGCTCAGCGCGCGGACCTGCGGTTCGGTGGGGTCGTGGGCGCCTCGCAGGCGAGCCGCGGCGCCGAGGAGGACGGCCACATCGTGGTGCCGCCCGTACTGCGCGGCCAGTCCGGCCGCGGTCACCGCCACCATCGCCACGACCGGCATGTCCTTGCTCTCGACGGCTGCCGCGTGCGCCCGGCGCAGCGCCTCCCCGGCGCCCGGCGCGTCACCGAGTTCGAGGCAGAGCGCGGCCCGCACCATGCTGACCAGTGCCTGCCCGTGGTCGCCGTCGAACGCGGTCTGCCCGGCCAGCCCGGCCTCGGCCACCTCGACCAGCTCACGCGCCCGGTCGAGGTCACCGATCCGCACCCACAGCTCCGCCTCGCGGGTGTCGAGCAGAACCGCCATGTCGGCCGACGCCGAGTACCGCACGCGTGCCCGGGTCGCGGCGAGCAGCTCGGTCGCCCGCGTGGTTTCGCCGAGCCGCAGGCGCAGGTCGATCAGGCGGAAGTCGACGAAGATCTCGTCGCTGAGGCTGAGTGAACCGAACTCGCGGGCCAGTCGTTTGGCTTCGGTCAGGTCGGCCAGCGCGCCGTCGAGATCGCCTTCGTACTGCCGCAGCTGCGCGTGCAGCGGCAGGGCGGTGGCCAGTCCCCAGCGGTCGCCCGCCCTGGCGAAGCAGTCCAGGGCGGCGGCCACGTCGTCGCGGACCCGCTCGAGGCGGCCCGCGTTCTCCTCGGACCGGGCCCGGAACATGCGGGCCAGCCCGGCCGGCCACACGTCCGGCCCGTCGGCGAATTCCTGGAGGACCGACCGCGACACGTCGGTCTCCTCCAGACTGGCCAGCCTGACCGCGGTCAGCGCGCCGCCGAAGCCCGGCAGCTCCGGACGGCTCAGCAGCCGGTCGGTGAGCGCCCGCAGGTCCTCACGCCGCTGGTTGGCCAGGTCGTTGGCCAGCGTGCTCTGGCTGGTGATGGCGCAGAGCACCAGCCCCTCGGCGATGTCGCGTTCCACGCCCGGCCGTTCGGCGGGCACCGCGACCGCCCGGCCGAGCCAGTAGGCCGCGTCGTTGTGCCTGCCGAGCATCTCCCAGTACCAGACGAGGTCCACCGCGAGCCCGATCGCGCCCGGGGAATCGCCCGTGTCGCAGAGGTGCCGCAGGGCGCCGAGCAGGTTGTCGTACTCGGCCGTCAGCACGTGGAGCGCGGCGAGCTGTCCGGGGCCGCGCAGCAGCGGGTCGTGGCGCGCGGCCAGTTCGGCGAAGTAGCGGGCGGCCAGGTCCCGTACCCCGGCGCGAGCACCCTGTTCCCCCAAGGTTTCCAGGCCGTACTCGCGGATCGTCTCCAGCATCCGGTACCGGCCGCCCTCGGGGACGAGCTGGAGCAGCGACCGGTCGACCAGGCCCGCGAGCACCTCCGGAATCTCGCCGGGTGACACCGTGGTTCCGGCGCAGACCGCGATGGCCGAGGCCGGTGTGACTCCGCCCTGCAGCACCGAAATCCGCTCCGCGACCGTACGCGCGTCCGCGTCGAGAAGGTCCCAGCTCCACGCGATGACTCCCCGCAGCGTGCGATGCCGGGGAAAGGCGGTCCGGCTGCCGGTGGTGAGCAGGCGGAACCGGTCGGACAGCCCGGCGGCCAGGTCGGCGAGCGAGAGCGTGCGCAGGCGGGCCGCGGCCAGTTCGAGCGCGAGCGGCATGCCGTCGAGGCCACGCACGATCCGCAGTACTTCACCGAGGTTGTGCTCGTCGACGTCGAAGCCGGGCCGTACGGCCGCCGCCCGCTCGGTGAACAGGCGCACCGACGCGGTACGGCGGGCCTGCTCGAGATCCGCGTCCGGGGCGGGCAGCGGGAGCGGGCCGAGCGGGACCAGCGCCTCGCCGTCGATGGCGAGCGGCTCGCGGCTGGTGGCCAGCACGCGCAGCCCGGCGCAGCGGGTCAGCAGCGCCGCGATCAGGTGGGCCACCGCGTCGATCAGGTGCTCGCAGTTGTCCATCACGAGCAGGCTTTCCCGGCCGGCCAGCTGATCGACCAGCACGTCCAGCTCGTCGGCCGGCTCACCGCGGAGCCTGGCCGAAGCCTCGAACAGCGCCGAGCCGCGCAGCCCGATCGCGGCCAGGAGCGCGGCGCCGATCTTGGCAGGCTCGGTGACCGACGCGAGGTCGATCATCCAGGCGCCGTCGCGGTACGCGCGGCGGCTCGCGGCCTCGACGGCGAGGCGCGTCTTACCGGCGCCACCGGGACCGAGCACGGTGACGAGGCGGCCGGTGGCGAGCAGTGTGCCGATCCGGTCGAGGTCGTCCTCGCGCCCGATGAAGCTGCTCAGCGGCGCGGGCAGATTGCTCGGCCTGGCCGGGGCCGCGGGCACGGGCTGCTCGGCACGCAGGAGGCGCAGATGACGTTCGCGCAGCGCGGTGCCGGGGTCGGTGCCGAGGACGTCGGCCAGGGTTTCGCGGACTCGCTCGTACAGGGCGAGTGCCTCGGCCTGACGGCCCTGGACGGCGAGCGCGTCCATCAGCAACGCGGCGGCGCGCTCGTGGACGGGGTGCTCGGCGAGCAGCGCGGTCAGCCGGGCGGCGGCCGCGGCGGCCCGGCCCAGCGCCAGTTCGGCGTCGGCCAGGTCGGCGACGGCCTCGATCGAGACGTGGGCCAACCGGGTCGCGACAGCGGGTGCCACCGCGGCGACGGCCGCGGGCTCGGCACCGGGACGGTCGCCCCACAACGCCACCGCCGCACCGAGCGCGGCGGCGGCCTCCTGGCCGCGGTCGCGCAGCCGCTCCCGGCCGTCCGCGGCGAGCCGCTCGAACCGCAGCGCGTCCACGTCCGCGGCGGCCACGGCCAGGCGGTAGCCGCCCGCGACCTGCACGACGTCGTCTGTCGAGCCGAGGGCCCGGCGCAGCCGGGAAACGAGGGCCTGCAACGCGTGGGCGGGCCCGGCCGGCGGGTCCTCGGCCCAGATCGCGTCGACCAGGACGCCCTGCTCGACCGCGTGCCCCGCGGCGAGCGCCAGCCGGACGACCAGAGCCCGCAACCGGGCACCGGGAACGGCCAGGACGGCGTCACCGCGAGACACCTGAAAGGCGCCGAGCAGCGTGACCCGAAGCCGCGCGTCCCCGTCCATCTCCCGATCTTCGCGTATCCGTCCCCGGGTCCTCACAGCAGGGCGAAGCCCGTGTCAGCGCCGTGTGCGCCCCCTGTGAGCGGCCGGCGGCAGTCTTGCCGCGTCGCCGAGAACCGGCGGCGGAAAGGGGATTTCTCATGCACGACGTAGTGATCGTGGGCGCGGGCCCGGTCGGTCTCTTCCTCGCCTGCGAGCTCGGCCTCGCGGGCACCTCCGTCCTGGTGCTCGAGCGGGAACCGGAGCCGCACTCCCCCTGGCGGGCCGACCCACTCGGGTTGCGGGGCCTGTTCGCCACCTCGGTCCAGGCCTTCTATCGCCGCGGGATGCTGGAGCCACTGCTGACGGCGTCGGGTGTCCGCGACGATCCCGGCACGGACCCCGACGCCGACGAACCGTCACCTCCGCGCGGCGTGGGCCACTTCGGCGGCATGGTGCTCGATCCGGCCAAGGTCGACCTCACCGCGCTCCTGTTCCGGCTGCCCAGCCCGGCACCGGAGAGCATGATGACGAACCTCGAAGCGGTCGAGGCGGTGCTGTCCGAGCGGGCGGTCAAACTCGGCGTGGAGATCAGGCGCGGCGTCACGGTGGACGCCGTCACGCAGAACGAAGAGAGCGTGACCGCGCACGCCGGAGAAGACGAGTACACGGCACGCTGGCTCGTCGGCTGCGACGGCGGACGCAGCGCGGTGCGCGGCCTCGCGGGCTTCGAGTTCGTCGGTACCGAGCCGCTGTTCACCGGCTACGTCATGCTCGCCACCCTCGCCGACCCGGAGAAGCTGAACCCCGGGATCAACCTGACGCCGACGGGGATGTACATCCGGATGCCCGCCGAAGGCCACATCGGCATGATGGACTGCGACGGCGGCGCGTTCGACCGTTCGCGGCAGCCGACGCGCGAGCATCTCCAGACGGTGCTGCGCCGCGTGTCCGGCACCGACGTGACCCTGCGCGACGTCCAGCTCGTCTCGAGCTTCACCGACCGGGCGAAGCAGACGACGACCTACCGGCGGGGCCGCGTCCTGCTCGCGGGCGACGCCGCGCACATCATCTCCCCCCTGGGCGGGCAAGGACTCAACACCGGTCTCGGCGACGCCGTGAACCTGGGGTGGAAGCTCGCGGCGACCGTGCGCGGGCACGCCCCGGACGGACTGCTCGACACGTTCACCCGGGAGCGTCATCCGATCGGCGCCTGGGCGGCCGACTGGACCCGTGCCCAGACCACGGCCATGCGGCCGGACGCGCACGGCCAGGCGGTGCAGGGAGTGCTGCGCGACCTGCTCGGGACCCGCGACGGAACGACCTACGTGTTCGAGAAGGTGACGGGGGCGTCGATCCGCCACGACCTCGGCAGCGAGCGGCCGCTGGTCGGCCGCAACGCCCCGGACTTCCGTCTCGAGGACGGCACCCGTCTCGGCGACCTCATGCGGGACGGACGCGGCGTCGTCCTCGATTTCAGCAGCGACCAGCGGCTGCGCGATTCCGTGACGGGCCGGGAAAACCGGCTGCGGTACGCGGCAGGCGCCGCGAGGAACGACCTCGGTGCGGGGGCCGTGCTCGTCCGGCCGGACGGCGTGATCGCCTGGGCCGGTGAGCGCGAACCCGATCGCGAGGCGTTCGAGCGGGCCGCCGACCGGTGGTTCGGCAGCCCGGAAGCCTGACTCCCCCATTTTTCCCTTTCCCCCGACCGAATTCTCAGGAGCACCTATGACGATCACTCTCCGCCCTGGCAGCACCGTGCTGTTCACCGGCGACTCGATCACCGACTGCCAACGGCGGGAAAGCGAAGACCGGCTCGGGTTCGGCTACCCGCTGCGCATCGCGGGCGAATGGGGACTCCGGCACCCGGACCGGCCGGTGACCTGGCTGAACACCGGCACCGGTGGTAACAAGGTGATGGACCTCGAAACTCGCTGGCAGACAGACGTACTCGACGCGCGCCCGGACGTGGTGTCGATCCTCGCCGGGGTCAACGACATGGGCTGGCACACGCTGGACCCCGATGGCCGCGTGATCCCCGCCGAGGAGTTCGAAGCCGGTTACGACCGGCTGCTCGCGCCGCTGGCCGAGGCGGGCACCGAACTGATCCTCATCGAGCCGTTCCTCCTGCCGATCAAAGGCGTCGTCGAAGCCGGCGGCGGTCACGCGCTCATCGGGGAGAAAGAGCGCAAGGAATGGCGCATCGACCTGGACCCGAAGATCCAGGTCGTGCGCGAACTGGCCCGCGAGTACGGCGCGCACCTGCTCGCCGCCGACGGCATGTTCGCCGGACTCGCCGCGACGACCGGGCCGGAACACTGGGCCGAGGACGGCGTACACCCCACACCGGCCGGTCACGCCGCCCTCGCGGCGGCCTGGCTGCGGCTGGTCGCGTGAGCCGGGCCGCACGATCGCCCGCGCCACCGGTGATCGTGCGGCCCTGCCCGATTCGTTCGATGGGTACCCTGCGATTCCGGGCCGGGCGATTCCGAAGGAGTACGTCGATGACCGCGTGGGAGAGCGAACGAGTCCGGTTGCTGACGGCCCATGCCGGTGATCTGGCCGAAACGGCGCTGGCGAATGTCGTGCGCGAGTACCCGCACTGCGAATTCCACTGGCACAGCGAGGGCAAATCCATCCCCACACCACGAGAACTCCACCCGTGTTTCTACGGCAGTTGCGACTGGCATTCCTGCGTGGAGATGTTCTGGGTGCTGGTGCGCCTTTTACGTCAGCACGCCGAACTCGTGCCCGCGGCGAGGATCCGCAACACGCTCAACGAGCATCTGACCCCTGAAGCACTGAAGGCCGAACTCGCCTCCTTCGCGCCTGAGGAACACCGCGCCACGCAACGCCCCTACGGCTGGTCGGCACTGCTGGAGCTCACCTTCGAGACCGCCACCTGGGACGATCCGGACGCCGCGCGCTGGTCGGCAGGCCTGCACGAGTTGAGCGCGCTCTTCGTGTCCCGCTATCTCGCCTGGCTGCCGAAGGCCACCTATCCGGTGCGACACGGCGTACACACCAACGGTGCCTTCGGACTTTCCCGCGCCCTGCCCTACGCGGGATATCTCGCCGACCGTGGCGATCCGCGGCTACGGCAGGTCGTCACCGGGACGGCCCGGCGCTGGTTCGGTGCCGACCGCGACTATCCGGGCGCCTGGGAACCCTCCGGAACCGACTTCCTGTCCCCGGCGCTGGCCGAAGCCGAACTCATGACCCGGCTTCTTCCCGCGGCGGAATTCGCCCGCTGGCTGGGCGAGTTCCTGCCCGGCATCGCCGGGCGGGAACCCGCCGCCCTGTTCACCCCGGTGACCGTGACCGATCCGTCCGACGGGCTGATCGCCCATCTGCACGGGCTCAACCTGCACCGCGCCTGGTGCTGGCACCGCCTCGCGCACGCGCTGCCCGCCGATGACGACCGGGTCCCGGCCATGCTCGGCACCGCGCACGCTCACACCCAGGCCTCACTGCCCCAGCTCACCGGCGGCACCTACGAGGTCGAGCATTTTCTGGCCTACTACGCGCTTCTTCTGCTCAGCTGAGCAGAAGAAGCGCGTCCATGGCGCTATCGCGTGCCGGGTTCGTCACTCCACCGGACCGCGTGCCTCGAACCGCTGTTGACGTCAAGACGAGCGTTGCCGGCGATGACCCCGCACGCGTTGATAGCGGCGGCTTCGCTCGGGACACCGCTGGGGAGGTTCGCCAGATCGGTGATCGTGCCGTCGGTGTTCCACCGCACCGCTCGCGGGGTTCCGGCCTTGTCGCTGACGGTACCGACGATCGTGCCGCCCCGGTTGATGGCCCTGGCCTCGGCGGCACTCGTACCGGACGGGACGGCGAGCACGCTCAGGTTTCCCTGTGCGTCCCAGCGCACCGCGTGCCCGCCGGTGGCCGAGGAATAGGAGTCCCCGACGATCGTGCCGTCGTCGTTGAGGCCGGACGCGATGCTGTAGGCGCCGCCCGGCACGGTGCTCAGCACGGAAATAGTTCCGTCGGGGCTCCAGCGCACCGCGTGGTCCACCCCCTCGTACCTGCTGGACATGCCGATGACCGTGCCGGTGTTGTTGATCGCGTCCGCCTTGCTCCAGACGTCACCCGCGAGCTTGCCCAGATCGGTGACGCTGCCGTCGGGGTTCCAGCGCACCGCGTGCCGGCCGGTGGCCGCGTCATACGCGCTGCCGACGACGGCACCGTCGTCGTTGATGCCCTGGGCCGAGGTATCGGCTCCCAGGTCCGTGATGGTGCCGTCGGGATTCCACCGCACGCCGTGGTTCCCGGAATCGCCGACGATCACACCGTGGTTGTTGATCGCACGGGCCACGCTGGAACTCGCGCCCGGCAGCACACCGAGGTCGGTGGCGGCGCCGCCGGGTTCCCAGCGTACGGCGTGCCACGAATTGTCCCCCGGCAGATACGAGTATCCGACGATGGTGCCCGAATCGTTGATGCCGTACGCGAAGCTCGAATATCCCCCGAGCGGGACCCCCAGATCGGTCGTCGTGACGCCCGCGGTGGTGGCGCCCGCGGGTACGGCGCTCGCGGTGAGCAGCGCGGCCGTCGCCGCGGCCACGACATACGCGAATCTGGGCAGCCGAATGGATCTCATCGTGATTCCCCCTTAAGGGCACTGGATTTTCCAGTGCCCTTAAGGACTTTAGCCATCGGAACCGAGCGGCGGTAGCTGCCGGCGGACTCAATTCACCGGGTACACCCAGTAACTGTCGCCGTCGAGAATGTGGTTGTCCGCCAGGAAAGTCTGCAGCCGCGTCAGCAGTTCCTGGTAGTCCGCGGTGGCCACCGGCCGCACGACGTAGGTCGGCCCCGGCGTGCTGCCCCTCGGCGAGGCGCCTTGGCGCGTGGCGTCGAACGGGAACGCGGCGCACACGTTGGTTCCGCCGCCGGGCCGTTGCTGATAGTCCGGTCCCCAGCGGGTGACGCAGCTGTTCTCGGCGACGGTGCGGTGCGCCTGCTGGGAAGCCGTGTCGTAGTACTGCCGCGTGAGCGGACGGCGCCAGACTTCGCGGCCGCCGACACCGGGGTAGCCCGGAATGAACCAGCCGCCGCCGAGCGGCGGGTACGCGGCCGACGAGCCCACGATCCCGTCGGAGACCAGACGTGCCGACTCGGCGTTGAGTGCGTCCGCCCGGTCGACGTAAAAGTACGTCTCGTGCGGGAAAGCGCAGTCGGCGCCGCGTCCATAGGAGGGGTCGAGCTGCCGGACGACGTCGCAGCGCACGCCGAAGGACGAGGCACCGGTGGTCAGCTCCGAGCGGGTGCCCGGCGGCTCTTCGACGAACATCCGGTACGAGAGCGTGTACCCGGTGCGCTTCTCCGCCTGGATTTCGGGCGGCTGAGCGGGATCGGGCAGGTCCTCGCCCGCGAAGGTGAGCGTGGTGAACTCGTTCATCTGGGTGCGCCACTCGGCGATGCTCTTGACGATGGTCGCCGAGGCCCGGTCGCACTGCGCGGTGCCGGAGGTGTTCTGCGGGACGCACTGGATCGACAGGCCGATGCGAGTCGTCTCCGGGAGGTCGGTGTAGAAGCCGCCCATCTGGTGCCCCACCTGAACCTGACGGGTCCCGGGGACGAGGTTGCTGATCGTGGTGACGAAGGCGCTCGCGGTGCCGTCGACCGCGCACCCCGCGTCAGGACAGGCGTAGCGCTTGTAGCTCAGCCGGGTCTTCGTGCAGCTGCCGAAGCGGTTCTTGGTCCAAGGACCGGTCGCGTTCGGGGCATAGCAGGTGTCGAAGGTGATGGGTGTCGGCGTGTTGCGCTCGGCGACGGTGGGCGTGGCCGCCTGCGCCGCCGGGGTGGCGACGGACAGCGAGATCGAGACGAGAGCCAGCGTCGCCAGCGCCAGTTTCCGGGCGGCGTTCATCGGTCTTCGTGAGTGCATTGTTCCCTCCCAGGACAGCGGCGGAACCGCCGGAGCCAGCTCACGCTATCGGTCCGGTTCGTCCGGGTCATTCCGGCAATCAGGTGGACAAAATTGCCCTGGTGGCCGGACGCGAGTGCCGCCGGGCGGTCCAAGATCCTTTTCCCGGCGACGCCCGCGGCCGCCGCAGCGGGGGGGGGGGGGGCGGGACCCCGCCCTCCCCGCCGCGGGGAAAGGATCACCCGGAAACGCGGTCCGCCACGGGTGACTCGGTCATGCGTTCCAGTTCCCGGCGGGCGAGCTGTTTGCGGAACTCCCCCGCGTAGGAGGCGTCACCGGCGTCGTGCATTGTCCCGGTGACCCCGACGGCGAATTCCTGAACGTTCCAGATGTGCTTCAGACAGGTATCGGAATAGCCGTCGAGCCCGCTCGAATCGCCTTTCTCGACCTGGCGGACAACGGCGCGCGCGAAAACCTCGACATCGCGCAGGGCAAGGCTCATCCCTTTCGCGCTCATCGGGGAAACGAGATGCGCCGCGTCCCCGAGCAGGAAGAGCCTGCCATGGCTCATGGGGCTGAACACCACACACCGGAGCGGCACGAGCTGCTTCTCGGCGATCCGGCCGGTGACCGCCACGGGTTCGCCGAACCGGGCCGCCAGCTCACTCCAGATCCGCTCGTCCGGCCAGTCTTCGAGAGTGTCGGTGAGCGGGCACTGCAGATAGAGCCGGCTCGCGTCCGGACCGCGCGTGATCTGTGCGGCGAAACCACGCGAGTGCACCGCCATCACGGCGGGCGGATCCGCGGGCACCTCCGCCAGGACGGCCAGCCAGGCGTACCCGAACTCATGGGAGTAGCAGGTGAGGACGTCGGCGGGAATGGACGCCCTGCTGACGCCGTGGTAGCCGTCGCAGCCGGCGACGAAGTCACAGTTGATCACCTTCGCCGAGCCCGCGGCGTCCCGGTAGCGAACCCGCGGGTGCTCGCTGTCGAGATCCTCCAGGGAAACGTCGCCCGCTTCGAAGCGAAGGTCTCCCCCGTCACGGAGAAACGTGCCGATGAGGTTCCGGACGAGGATCTGCTGGGGACAGAAAACTCCCTCACCACCCTCCTCGTCGTCGTCCCAGCCGCCCTTCCACGCCCGCGGTTCTCCCTCGATCCGCAGCGGCATTCCTTCCGATTCGAGGGGTCCGGCGGAAGAACCGCCCATGACCTCTTCGAGGCCCCACTCACGAAACATCCGCACCCCGCGGCCGTCGAGCGCCCCGGCCCGTTGCCGCCGCTCGACATAGCCCCGGCTGTGCTTCTCCACAATTACGCATTCGATACCACTGCGCAGCAGAAAATTACCGAGCGCGAGCCCGGCGACACCGCCGCCGACAATGACCACGGCAGTTTTCTCAGCTGTTTCACTCATGTGTTTCCATACTTCCTCGAATAGGCCCGGTGATCGGCAGCGCCGGGCTTCGCAAGCACTGCCGAGCACCACTGTGGCCCGCGCGAGGAGGTGCCGCCCACCGGTAACCGGACAGCCGATATCGGAAAGTCGCCAACCTCGGCGGCTACTGGCCGCTGGCGCGCAGATCGGCCTGGTAGCGCCCGGGAGTCTGGCCGACGATCGCGGTGAACGCCTCGATGAAGCTCGTGGGGTTGGACCAGCCACAGGCGATCGCGGTGTCGGTGACGGACCGGCCCTCGGTGAGCCGGACCAGGGCGTGGTGGACGCGCAGGATGGTGCGCCAGCGATGGAAACTCATCCCGAGCTCGGTGTGGAACAGCCTGCTCAGGGTGCGCGCGCTCGCGCCCGCGGTCCGGCCAAGCTCGGCCAGTGTCGCGGCCGTGGCGGGATCGGCGCGCAGGAAACCGGTGACGGCACGCAGCCGGTCGTCGCGTGGTTCCGGCAGGTGCACGGACTGGTCGGGGGCCTCGACGAGCTCGTCGATCACCACCGCGCGCAGCCGTTCGCGGGCACCGGGACGAGCCTCCCGCCGCTCGGTGAGCGCCAAGAGGGCCTCACGCAGCAACGGCCGCACCGCGAACACGCTCGGATGGGCCACCAGGTCCCCGCACGCGTCGGCGGGGATGATGACGAGACGGGCGTCGGTCCTGCCGTAGAAGCGATGGGAGTGCGCGAAGCCCGGCGGCGTCCACGTGACCCGGCTGGCCGGCGCGACCCAGCTTCCTCGCTCGGTCGTGGTGGCCACGACCCCGGAGGCCGCGTACACCAGCTGCCCATCGGTGTGGGAATGGGTGTCCATGCGGAAGCCGTGGTCGAGCCAGCCGCTGCCGTGCGACACCTTCGCCGGGAACGTCGAAGGTATCTTGGCGACTTGGCGAGGTTCCGGCATCGACCGCCACATTACCGCCGAGACGTCCGCGCCCCGGGCTCAGGGCAGCGTCGCCAGCGCGGCGCTCAGCGTCTCCTCCGAGAGATCGTTGTCGGTCATCTCCCCCGCCAGGTACGCGCCATACGCCGGGAGGTCCAGGTGCGCGTGCCCGCACAGCGCGGTCAGGATCACCTTCTCCTCCCCGGTTTCCTTGCACCGCACCGCTTCCCGCACGCAGGCCGCCAGTGCGTGCGCCGGCTCCGGCGCCGGGATGATGCCCTCGGCCCGCGCGAACCGCACCCCCGCGGCGAAACACTCCCGCTGCCCGATCGCGACCGCCTCGAACAGGCCCAGCTCGTGGATGTGGGAGAGCAGCGGCGCCATCCCGTGGTAGCGCAGCCCGCCGGCGTGGATCGGGTCCGGGATGAACTCGTGGCCCAGCGTGTGCATTTTCAGCAGCGGCGTCAGCCCCGCGGTGTCCCCGAAGTCGTAGGCGTAGGTCCCGCGCGTCAGCGACGGGCACGCCGCCGGTTCGACCGCGCGGATCACCGGGTCCATCCGCCCGGCCAGTTTCTCCCGCAGGAACGGGAACGCGAGCCCGCCGAAGTTCGAGCCGCCGCCGGTGCAGCCGACGATCAGGTCCGGCGTGTCCCCGGCCAGCCGGAACTGCCGCAGCGCCTCCTCGCCGATGATCGTCTGATGCAGCAGCACGTGGTTGAGCACGCTGCCCAGCGCGTACCGTGCCGAAGGGTCCGCCGCGGCCTGCTCCACCGCCTCGCTGATCGCGATCCCCAGGCTGCCGGCAGAGTGCGGATCGGCCGCCAGGATCGCCCTCCCGGACGCGGTCAGGTCCGACGGGCTCGGGTGGACCGTGGCACCGAACGTCTCCATCATCAGCTTGCGATACGGCTTCTGGTCGTAGGACGCGCGCACCTGCCAGACCTCGCACTCGAGCCCGAACTGCGCGCACGCGAACGCCAGGGCACTGCCCCACTGGCCGGCCCCGGTCTCGGTGGTCAGCCGCGTGACCCCCTCGGCCGCGTTGTAGAACGCCTGCGGCACAGCGGTGTTCGGCTTGTGCGAACCGACCGGGCTGACACCCTCGTACTTGTAGTAGATGCGGGCCGGGGTGCCCAGCGCCTTCTCCAGCCGCCGCGCGCGGAACAACGGCGAAGGCCGCCAGAGCCGGTAGACGTCCAGGACCTCTTCCGGGATGTCCACATAGGACTCACCGGACACCTCCTGCGCGATGAGCGCCTGCGGGAACAGCGGCGCCAGGTCCGCCGGGCCGATCGGCTCGCGAGTGCCCGGATGCAGGGGCGGCGGTGGCGGCTCGGGCAGATCGGGGACGACGTTGTACCACCGGGCAGGGAGATCGGCCTCGTCCAAGGTGTACTTCGTGCGTCCGGACATCACGCCTCCTAGGTTCGGCGAACCGACCATAGGACGGCCTCGCCGCCGATGCCAGCCGTGGCCCCCGGGCCCGGGGGCCCCGGCCCCCCGCTCACCCAACCCCCGCGGTTACCATGTAATGTCTCC
>NZ_JBHYIQ010000040.1:7196-38125 GCF_042739895.1 Amycolatopsis sp. NPDC059021 | reverse complement strand
TCGGGGGCTGGTCTTTTTGTTTAACCCACACCCCCTTGGGCGGCCCGCGCCCCGGTGCCCGCCGGGGCCCCCGGGGCCGGGGGCCCACGGCCCCGCGATCAGCAACGCCAGGCTTTGACCTTGTAAGGACTCCAGGCGCCGTCCGTCTTCTTGTAATACGGTCCGCGGTAGATCTCCTTACCGTCGACCTGCGCACAGGCGCCGCCCGCCACGTAGAAGCCGTCGGTGTCCTTGAAATGAATCCCATAGCGCGTGGACACCTGACCGGGGTCCAATCTGAACGCCTGAGTGAAGTCGTCGTGGATGCCGTCGTCCACATCACTTCCGGTGATGTTGAACCCGTCCTTGTAGTAGTCCCAGATGAGACTGCTTTTCTCGTTCTCCCAGAAGCGGTTCCACGGCGTCCGGGCGATGTTGTGATCGACCGTGGGTGTCGGGTCGCCCGCAGGATAGGTCTTGTCCCACGGATAGTCCCAGTTGCTGAAGATACCGATACTGACATTACTGGCCGGATCGAGCTCGATCACTCCACAGAAGAGTGAGCAATTCCCACCGGCGTACGCCGGCGCGGTTCCCGTGAGCACCGTGCTCCCGATGGTCGTCACCGCGACGGTGGCCACCACGGCCACCGAGCGAGCCAGCCTCATCATCTTCCTCCTGGACATCAGGGTATTCCTTTTGACGTGCGGAAAAAACGGTCAATTCGCGCTTGCGGACGGAAGATCACCGCACACGTCAAATTAGCGCCGCCCGCCGGGACCGGTCCCGAAGCCGGGCTCATCTCGATCACCCTGTTCTGTCCTGCCCGCGCCATGGGCATACTTGTCCGGTGGCGGACACGCACAACGAGCTGAGCGGGGTGGTGGTCGGCACCGTCGTGCAGGCCAGGACCGTGACGTTCGCCGGTCGGGCGCACCAGCCGGGGCCGGTCTGGATGGTGCCGGAGCCCGCGAGGGAACTCGTCGAGCGGGCCGGGGCCGCCGAGCGGCTGGCCGCTTCGATACTCGCCGGTGACGCCACGGTCGGCGTGGCCGGCGCCGGCGGGTTCGGGAAGACGACCCTGGTCGCCCAGGTCTGTCACCGGGTGCGGGACTCCTTCCCCGGCGGCGTCCTATGGGTGACGCTGGGCGAGCAGGTGCCGGATCCCGTGCTGGCGGACAAGATCAACGACCTCAGCGAGCTGCTGAGCGGGAGCCGTCCCACGCTGGTCGACCCGGCCGCCGCCGTGCACCGGCTGGCCGGACTGCTCGGCGATCGCGAGCCGGCGCTGCTGGTGGTCGACGACGTGTGGACGGCCAGCGGGCTGGCCCCGTTCCTGCGGGCCGGTGTCCCGGTCGTGGCGACGACCCGGTCCCGCGGCGCGCTGCCGTCCACCGCGCGGGTCGTGACCGTGGAACCGTTGAGCCCGGACGAAAGCCGGTCGCTGCTGGCCCTCGGTGTGCCCGGACTGACCAGGACCGACCAGCTGCTCCGGCTCACCGGCCGGTGGGCGCTCCTGCTCGCCCTGGTCAACGGCGCCATCCGGCAGGCCGTCGCCGAGGGGAGTTCCCCCGACGCGGCGGCGGACCTGGTGGCCGGACAGCTGTCCCTCGACGGTCCCGGCAGCCTCGACCTCGACAGCGCCGACCGCAGGGACCACGCCGTCCGCGCGACCGTCGAGGCGAGTATCCGGCGCCTGGATCCGGTGGGCCGCGACCGGTTCCTGGAGCTGGGGGTGTTCCCGGAGGACGTCGGCATTCCGGTGGCGGTGGTGCATCTCCTGTGGGGCGCGGCCGGGCTGGCACCCCCGGAATGCCGTCGGCTGACCCGCCGGCTCGTCGACCTGTCGCTCGCCGAGGTCCGCGGCGAAACGATGCGGCTGCACGACGTCCTGCGCACCTACCTGCGCCAGGCGCTCGGCGCGGACGAACTCGCCGACGTCAGCGGCAGGCTGGTCGAAGCGCTCCGTGCGGAGGCGCCCGCCGGCTGGACGACGGCCAGGCCGTACACCCTCCGGCACCTGGCGGGGCACGCCGCCGACGCGGGCAGGCTCGACCCGCTGCTGGCCGACGCGGCGTTCCTGCTCGCCGCGGACCAAGCCGCGCTCCTGCCCTGTCTGCCCATGGCGAAGAGCGCGCGAGCCCGGACCGCCGCGCTCGCCTACCAGCGCGCCGCGCACCACCTGCGCGACCAGCCCCCGGGGGAACGGCCCGCCTACCTGGAACTCACGGCACGTCAGACCGGCGCGGACGAACTCGCCGAAGCGGCGGGCGTGCTCACCGAAAGCTCACCGTGGCGGTGCACCTGGACCGACTGGCACACCGAGCCGCCGCACCAGATCCTGACCCGGCACAACGCCAAGGTCATCGACGTCGCACCGGTCCCGTTCGCCGACGGCCGGGTGCTGGTGTTCAGCCTCGACGTCGGCCACCACGTCCGGATCGTCGAGGCGCACAGCAACCGGCGTGCCGACTCGCCGTGGCCTCTGCCGGAACTGGTGGACGCGCTGGCGTGCGTCCCGGTCACGGGTGGCGGTCACGTCTTCGTGGCCGGCACGGTGACCGGAGAAGTCCGGGCCTGGGACGTCGACAGCGGAAAACCCGTGAGCTGGGAGCTGCCGCCGCTCCCCCTCGATCCTGTCGAAACCGTCGATCCCTGGGACGCGCCGGCGGCAGACGAGCACACCGAGGATGCCCCGGCGGCGCCGGAACCGTCCGAGCCCGACGACCCCGAGCCGGGGACGGCGGACTACGTCGAAGAACTGCTCGCGCTCGAACCACCCGGACCGGACATCGACTGGTATGACTACTGGAACAACTACCGCGACGACATCCAGCCCGGGGTGCACCGGATCCTGTGGACCCCGGCGCCCGGCGGACCGGTGGTCGCCGTCGTGCGCGCGCACCGGTTGGTCGACCTCGTCGCATCGACGGTGTCCTATCAGGACGTTTCGGTGTGGGCCATCGATACCGCCACAGGCCGCAAGATCCGCGAGCCGTGGCACGGAGCGGCGGGCAGGTTCGTTCTCGACCTTCAGTCCACTTCGGACAGAGGTGATCACCGGGCGACGGTGTCCGGCGCGAGTTGGAAACACTCCTGGGACGTGATCAGCGGAAAAGTGCTCGAGGACGCGCACGGGTGCTCCGCACGATCCCCGGTCGCCACCTGGCTTCCGGACGGGAGCGAGGTCAGCTGCTATCGCGACGGCAGGATGTGGATCACCGCAACCCCGGCCGACCGTGCGGGCACCCTCGTGCACGCGCACTCGGGCCCGATCCAGGCCGTGGCCACGACCGCGCTGCCGGACGGCCGTGTCGTGGTCGTCACCGGCGGGTTCGACGATCGCACGGTGCGGCTGTGGGACGTGCGCGACCTGCTCGGCCGGGACGAGCCGGATCACACCACCGGGGTCGCGCACGTGGCTGTCGCCGGTGCGTTCCTGGTGACCGGGCACACGGGCCCGGTCCTGCGGGTGTGGTCGGCCGGACGGCCGGTTCGCGAGGTGGCGCTCGACGCGCCACCGGCGGCGCTCCTCGCGGCGGGCGGCGAAAACGGCCCGCTGGTGGTGTGCGACGCCGGTCAAGGACCGCCCACGCTGGTCGACCCGGCCACCGGCGAACGCAGCGGCGGCCCCGCGGCCATCACGGGCCGCGCACTCGCCTGCACCACCACCGCGGACGGACAGCGCGTGCTCCTCACCGACGACGAGGACACCGTCCGCGCCTGGGACCTGGCCGACGGCACCCAGCTCTGGCACTTTTCCGCGCGGGAAGCGACAGCCACGGGCACGTCCGACGGGCAGTTCGCCGTCAACAACGGCACCACCGGCCGCGTGAGCATCCACGACGCGCGAACCGGACGGGCGCGGGGCCCCTCGATCACCTTCTGGTCAGGGAAGGCGATCATGGTCGGCGTGCTGCCGGGGACGGACGTGACCGGGGACGAGCCGCTCGTGGTGTTCCACCACGCCTTCCTGCACGCCTGGGCGCCGGGGGCGGACACGCATCTGGCGGCGAGGTCGCTGAACGACGCGGTGTACGACACCGCCTTCCGGCGTCGGCCGAACCACGGCGGCGCGCTCATCGCCAACGACACCGCGCTCCTGCGCCTCCCCGGCGGCCCGGCCGTCGCCGCCCTCGGCGGCCGCGTCCTGCGGCTCGCCCGCCTCGTCCCCGCCCCCGAGCCGGAACGATCGAAGAGGCTCGATCGCCCCTGCGAGTGGGAAGTCCTCTGCGACGTCGATCTCGACACCGAGGTGACGGCACTGGCGGTTGATCACGACGGCACCCTCGTGGCCGGCACGGCACGCGGCATCGCACGCCTCCGGCTGACGGACCAACCCCGGCCGGCCGGGTAGCCCCGCACCGCGGTGTCCACTGTGGACTCCGATATCGCGCCGATTCCGCCGGAGCCATCGGGGCACCAACGGATTTCCGCTTGTGGCAATTGCCGCTTCCGGAAGCCCATCGGGGTTTGGTCGCCCTTCCCGGCTTGTTACGTTCGGTCACAGCGCGCGCTGTCCACCCATTGCGACCCAGGGAGAGGTGAGCGGAATGAAGGAGTACGAGACCCCCACGCTGACGGAGGCCGGCGAATTCGAAGAGGTCACCGGACTGCTGCAGTTCCACGGCAACGACCGGCTGATCCTCAGCAAGAACTGAGCACGCCGAACGTCGATGCCTGAAACAGTGGGCATGCTGGGTCACGGCGAGGAGTACTTCGCGGTCTTCCCCGACCACGAGGCGGGCCTTGCCGTGGCCCCGCGGTTTTTCGCGCAGGGGTCCCGGACGCTGCACCACGTCTCGGGACGACCGTGGCTGACCGGGCGCTGGCGCGACGGCGGGATGGTGGCCGCCCGCGCCGGGGAAACGCTGCTGGCGGTGATCGGCTGCTGCCCGGTCACGGAAGACGAACTGACGGCCGAGGCCGGGCGAGTCCGTGATCTCACCCAACTCGGCGCGCTGGCACGGAAGCTCCCGGGCAGCTTCCACCTGATCGCCGCCGTGCGCGGCCGGTGCCGGGTGCAGGGCACGGCGTCCGGTCTGCGGCTGGTCCATCACGCGAACGTCGGCGGTGTCGCGGTCGCCGCGGACCGCGCGGACATCCTCGCCGAGGTCACGTGCGCGGACATCGACGAGCAGACCGTGGCGGTGCGGCTGCTCTTCCCGGTCCCGCATCCCTTGCTGCACAAGCCTTTGTGGCACGGTGTCGACGGCGTGCGTCCCGGGGAAGCACTGGTGCTCGAGCCCGACGGCCGCACGGCGACGGTGACCTGGTGGCGGCCACCCCGCCCGGTCCGCGGTCTCGCCGAGGGCGCGCCGCTGGTCAGGGAAGCGCTCACCGCCGCGGTGGACGCGCGTACCCGGGACGGCGGAACTGTCGCGTGTGATCTTTCCGGCGGCCTGGATTCGACTTCGGTCACCTTTCTCGCCGCGCGCGGCAACGCGCGCGTCATCGCGAGCACCTGGCCGGGCCTCGACCCCGCGGACGACGACCTCGGCTGGGCGAAGCGGGCGGCCGCTCACCTGCCCGAAGTCGAGCATCTGGTGTGGGACGCGGCGGCCTCCCCGCTGGTCTACGAGAAGCTGCTGGAAATCGACGATCCGCTCGACGAGCCCAGCATCGGCATGCTGGACAGGGCGCGTCTGCTCAGCGACCTGGAACCGCTGGCGGCCAAGGGAAGCAGGATCCGGCTCACCGGCATCGGCGGGGACCACGTCGCCTGGTGTTCCGAGGCGCACTACCACACCGTGCTCCGGCGGCGGCCGCTGTTCGCACTCCGGCAGCTGCGGGGTTTCCGCGCGTTGTTCACCTGGCCGCGTGGCGCCATGATGCGGGCACTCGCCGATTCGCGGTCGTACCGCCGATGGCTCGCCGACGCCGCGGAGGACCTGTCCGCGCCGAAGACCGCGCCGGTGACCGCGGCCCTGGGCTGGGGCTGCCCGCCGCGGTTGTTCGACTGGGTGACCCCGGAAGCGGCGCGGCTCGCCGCGGCGGCCATCCGCGAGGCGGCACGGTCGGCGGAACCGCTCGCCGCCACCCGCGGGGAGCACACCGACCTCGACCAGATCCGGTCCTGCTCGCGGATCATCAGGCAGTGGGAGCAGATGAGCGCGCGGGCCGGGCTGCCGATCCAGTCGCCGTATCTCGACGACCGGGTGATCGAGTCCTGCCTGGCGATCAGGCCGGAGGACCGGGTGACGCCGTGGGCCTACAAGCCGGTGCTGACCGAGGCGATGCGGGGCGTGGTGCCCGCCGAATGTCTCGCCAGGACCAGCAAGGCGCAGGCGTCGCTGGACGCGGCGGCGGGTCTGCGGGAGAACCGGGGCGATCTGGCCCGGCTCTGGGACGACCCGATACTGGCGCGGCTCGGTCTCGTCGACCGGGATCGCTTGCGCGCCTTGGCTTCCCGCCCGGACACGCCAGGACTGCGCGAGGCGGTCCTCTACTCGACCATCGGCTGCGAGGTCTGGCTGCGCACGCTTGCGAAGTAGTCGCCGATTTTCCAGGAGGAGAGATGGGCCTCACGTTACGCGCTGAAGTGTCCGTTGTGGACACCGACTACGGGAGTGTGCTGCTCGACGAGCGCGCGGGCCGGTATTTCCAGCTCAACCCGACCGGCAAGCTCGTGGTCGGCGCGTTGCTCGAGGGCCGGAGCGCCGAACAGGCCGCCGAGGCGCTCGCCCGCGAATACCGCGTGTCGAGGGAACAGGCGGGGCGGGATGTGACGGCGCTGGTGGCGGGACTGCGTTCGGCCGGGCTGGTGACACCGTGACCACGCCGAGCGCGCTCGGCCGCCCGCTGCCGGTCCCGCTCGCGCGCCGGCCGGCCGCCCTGCTCGCGGTGGTACTGGCCAAGCTGATCGCCAGGCTGCCGCCCCGGCGGATCAAGGCCCTGTTGCGCGTGCTCCGTCGTGGCGCCCGCCCGGCGTCGTACGAGCAGGCGAAGTCCGCGCGGGACGCCGTCCTCGCGGTCAGCCTGACCTGCCGGGGCCCGCAGGGCTGCCTGCCGAGGTCGCTCGCCGCCACCGTCCTGTGCCGCTTCGGCGGTACGTGGCCGACCTGGTGCGCCGGTGTCCGGGTGAAGCCGCCTTTCGGCGCCCACGCGTGGATCGAGGCCGAAGACCGGCTCGTCGACGAAGGCGCGCCGTCCGGGTATTTCGGGCGGCTCCTCGCCGTCGGGCCGCCGGAATGACCGCTCGCGCCGGATTCCGCGATCTGCTGCGGCTGACGACGGGGCACCGGCGGGTCCTGGCCTTCGCCATCGCGCTCACCGTCACCGCCTCCGGCCTCGGCATGCTGCAGCCGTTGCTCGTCAGGAACGCCGTCGACACCGTCGGCACGCGGCCGCTTCCGTGGTGGCTGATCGCCGGGATCACCGCGCTCTTCCTGACACAGGCCACAGTGGACGGTGCGGGCCTGTTCCTGCTGGAGCGTTCGGGCGAGGGTGTCGTGCTCGGGGTCCGGCGCGGCCTGATCGCGCGGCTGTTGCGGCTGCGGATGCGGGAGTACGAGGATCACCGCCTCGGTGACCTCATCGCGAGGCTCAGCGTCGACACGACCGTACTGCGCGACGTCGTCTCGACGGCGTCCGTGCACCTCGTCTCCGGCGGGCTGACGGGAATCGGCACGGTGGTGCTCATGCTGCTGCTCGATCCCGTGTTGTTCCTGATCGTGGCCGCGACGGTGGCGGTCGCGGCCGTCGTCGTCGTGTCGTTGCTCGGCAGGCTCCGCGCGGCGGGTGAACAGACGCAGCGCGGCGTCGGCGAGATGACCGCCGATCTCGAGCGCGCGCTGGGCGCGATCCGGACGGTCCGGGCGAGCAGGGCCGAGGCAAGGGAGGAACGGCGGATCGCCGGGCGCGCCGAGTCCGCCTACGCCGCCGGGGTGCGCGCGGCCAGGCTGACCTCGGTGATGACGCCGGCCGTCGAACTGGCCATCCGTGGTTCGCTGCTGCTCGTCCTGCTCATCGGCGGGACGCGGGTGGCGGCGGACGCCACCTCGCTCGGGAACCTGGTGGCGTTCCTGCTGTACGCCACCTACCTGGTGGTCCCCCTCGTGTCGCTGTTGCAGGGTATCGGCCTGATCCAGCGGGGAATGGGCGCGATGCAGCGGGTGCACGAGGTCGCGGCGATTCCCGTCGAAAACGAAACCGGAACCCGTCGCCCTCCGCCGCGGGAACCACGCACCCCCGTGCTGGAATTCCGCGACGTCCGGTTCTCCTACGCCACGCGGCCGGTGCTGAACGGAGTGTCGTTCACCGTCGGCGCGCGGGCGAATATCGCACTGGTGGGTAAGTCCGGCGCGGGCAAGTCAACAATTTTCTCACTGGTGGAGCGATTTCATGAACCGGTTTCCGGAAGCGTGCTGCTGAATGGTGTCGATGTCACCCGCCTGCACCGCGACTACTGCCGTTCGCGTATCGCGCTGGTGGATCAGAACGCACCCATCCTGCACGGGACGTTGCGCGAGAACCTGACCTACGCGGCACCGGAGGCCGACGACGCGGCGCTCGCCCGGGTTCTCGACCTGGTCTGCCTCACGGAGCTGGTCGGCCGGTTGCCGGACGGGCTTGTCAGCCAGGTGGGTGAACGCGGCACCATGCTCTCCGGAGGCGAGCGACAGCGTGTCGCCATCGCGCGCGCCCTTCTCACCCGGCCCGACCTGCTCTTACTCGACGAACCGACGGCACACCTCGACGCGATCAACGAACGGGCGCTGACCGAGGCCCTCGCGCGCATCGCGGAGGAATGCGCGCTGGTCGTCATCGCGCACCGGCTGTCCACCGTCCGCGGCGCCGACCACGTCATCGTGCTCGACGAGGGCAGGGTGGACAGCCGCGGCAGCCACGCGGAACTCGTCGAAACCAGCGAACTCTACCGCCGGCTCATCACCAGTCAATTCGCCGAAGATCGCTTCGCCACCACTGCCCGATTGTCGGTATCCCATCCCCTGGATGGCCCTGGCGAACCGTCCGCGCACTGCTAAGAATTGATCCCGTTCCTCGTTCGCTGCGCTGTTCTGATGGGCCCGGTGGTAGTCGAATGTCGTTCAACCAGCTGACCGACGGCCAATTGTCCCGCCGAATGGATTTCGTCGAGATCCTGCCCGATCGGACCGCGGTACTGAGAAGAATCGATCGGCTGGCCGAAATGTCGAAATTCGTGCACGGGGTTTTGTGCGGGACATGGGCCGACAAGTGCGATCCCGCGCTCCTCGAATGCCCCGTGGCGGGCAGCGGGCGGCGCCGGCTGCTGGTCGACCCGAGGCTCGTCGGCCTGGACCGGCTGCGCAGCCAGGCGTCCGGCCGGAGCACGGAGGTCAGGGTCCACGACGGCACGCTGCGGCACATGCTGATCTTCGGCACCCGGTTCGCGGTGCTGCCACTCGACGAAGGAGATCTGGACGCCGGCGCACTCGTCCTCCACACCCCGATCACCGTGCTGTGCAACCAGCTGTTCGACATGCTGTGGGCGGATTCCCGGCCCCTCGGCGACGGCCTGCCCGAAGGTGCCGGGCTGTCCGTGCGCCAGCTCGGCGTCGCGGAACTCCTGGTCGAGGGCGCGACGGATCACCAGGTGGCGAACCGGCTCGGGCTCAGCAGCCGCACGGTACGCACCGTGGTCGCGGAACTGCAGCACCGTTTCGGCACGACGTCACGGATGGCGCTCGGCTTCCGGCTCGGCGCGCAGGGCGTCAGCGGCACCGCGCCGGAGGCCACCGCCGCGTGCGGACCTCGATCGCTTCCCGGGCCGCCGGGGTGATCCGGTCCACCAGTGTCCTTTTCGGACGTCCGCTATGGACTCACCGAGGATCAGGCCGCGGGTTCGAGCAGGATCTTCTGGGCACCGTCCTGTTTCTTCTGGAAGATTTCGTACGCCTTGGGCGCGTCGTCGAGGGGAAGCTTGTGCGTCGCGAATCCTTCCACGCCGAGCGGATCGCCGTCACCGGTGAGCAGCGGCAGGAGTTCGCCGACCCAGTGCCGGACGTTCGCCTGTCCCATGCGCAGCTGGATCTGCTTGTCGAACAGGTCCATCATCGGCAGCGGGTCGATCGCCCCGCCGTAGACGCCCGACAGCGAGATCGTGCCGCCCCGGCGGACGCTGTCGATCGCGGCGTAGAGGACGCTGAGCCGGTCGATCCCGGCCCGTTCGGTCACCTTTTCGGCCAGTGGCCCCGGCAGCAGGCCCGCGAGATCCTGCGCGAGCTTGCCCAGCGGGGCACCGTGCGCCTCCATCCCGACGGCGTCGATCACCGCGTCCGCACCACGCCCGCCGGTGACCTGCCGGATGGCGTCGCCGATGTTCCGGTGCTCCCGCAGGTCGAACACCGTCGCGCCGTGGGCCCGTGCCCTGGCCAGCCGCTCGGGCACCAGATCGACGCCCAGCACCTTCCCCGCGCCGCGGTGCGCCGCGATCCGGCAGGCCATCTGGCCGATCGGGCCGAGGCCGAACACCGCGACCGACCCCTCCGCCGGGATGTTCGCGTACTCCACCGCCTGCCACGCGGTCGGGACGACGTCGGACAGGTAGACGAACCGCTCGTCCGGCGGGCCGTCGGGCACCTTGATCGGGCCGTACTGCGCCTGCGGGACCCGCAGGTACTCGGCCTGGCCACCGGGAACGGAACCGTAGAGCTTGGTGTAGCCGAACAACGCCGCGCCCTTGCCGTGCTCGGTGACCTGCGTCGTCTCGCACTGGGACTGCAGGCCGCGCTCGCACAGGTAGCAGCGCCCGCACGCGATGGTGAACGGGACCACGACCCGGTCGCCCGGCCGCAGGTCCGGCACCTCGGACCCGACCTCTTCGACCACCCCCATCGGCTCGTGCCCGAGGATGTCGCCCTCGGTCAGGAACGCCCCGAGCACCTCGTACAGATGCAGATCCGAGCCGCAGATACCGGTCGAGGTGATCCGGACGATCGCGTCGGTCGGCTCGGCGATCCGCGGATCGGGCACCGTCTCGACCCGGACGTCCCGTTTCCCGTGCCAGGTAACGGCTTTCATGGCTCTCCTTCCGGACGTCGGTTCGCCGCACGGGTTCCCTCCGGCGCGCCCGGCAAACAAGGAGCTAGCCGGCGTCCTGCCGGCGCACCATCTCGGCGATCCAGACGGGCGCGAACGGCGACGTGCAGTTCGGCGGCGTCGGGTAGTCCTTGAGCACTTCGAGGCGCTCGCCGATGCCGATCGCCCGCGCGCGGTGCCCGGCGTGCCCGATCCCGATCTGGGCCAGGCAGCTGTTCATCGCCCACTGCAGGCGATCCGGGGCGTCCTTCAGCTCCGCCTCGATGACGTCGAGCAGCCCCTCCAGGTCGAGGCCCTCGGGCTGCTTCACCACGCGTTCGGTGGTCAGCGCCCACCCGGCGCTCGCGACCACCGGATCCGGATCGGCGGTCCAGGCCAGGCGCAGCTCTTCGGCGTGCGGGCTCTTCTTCACCACGTAGTTCACGAGCCAGTCGTGCACCTTGGGAACACGTGCCTCGCGCACCATGGCGTCCAGCTCCGCACGCTCGAACGCCTTCGGGCGGCAGATCAACGTCGCCAGCAGCCGTGCCGCGGCGTCACCCGTCCCCCAGAGCTCGCGGGCGAGTTCCTGCCGCGTTTTCAGCCGCTTCGCGAGCGCGCGCAGCTTGCCGAGGTTCACCCCGTGCTCATCGCCGTGCTTCTCGTTCACCTCGCGGATCTTCGGGTCCTCGAGCGCGGCCAGCTCGGCCAGCACCTCGGCCACCGTCGTGTCGGTCACCCGGCCTCCTTCCCGTGTGGGACCCAGCCTACGAGCCGGGCACGGGGAACCCGGTGATCAGCCAGGGGCACGGAGCGTCGTCAGGAAGTCCTGGGCGACCTGGTGGAGCTTGACGTTGCGGTGCTGGGACTGCTCGACCAGCCGGGCGAAGGCCTCGTCGCCGGTGCAGCCGTGGATGGCCATGAGCGCGCCCTTGGCCTGCTCGATCCCGGCGCGGGTGGCCATGGCCTGCTCGAGCTGCGTGATGGTGCGGCGTGCCTCGTACCAGCGGCCCGCGCAGTCGATGACGGCGGTGGCGGCCGTGGTGAACAGCCGCAGCAGCGTCTCGTCCAGCGGATCGAACGCCTTCGTGGAGCGGCTGTAGACGTTCAACGCCCCCACCAGCCGCCCCTCCCCGGGATTGCCGGGGTCGTCCAGCAGGAGCGGGACGGACACGGAGGTGCAAATCCCCACGGCGTCGGCGGCTTCGGAGAACTCCGGCCACTCGCGGCGGCGTTCGGCGATCACCGCGCGAACCGGCAGGCGATCACGGGCCGCGTCCAGGCAGGGCCCCCGATCGGCGGCGTACTGCTTGCCGTCCAGTGCGGCGATGGCCGGATCGGTGGCCGCCACGGTCCGCGGCCCCATCGAGGTGAGCGAAGTGATCGACACGGCGTCGGCCTCGACGATCAGCTGGGCCGCGAAGGAGACATTGTGCTCCAACAGCGCTTCCAGATGGCGTTCCTCGGCCAGTACGGTGCGGAGGTCCGCGATCGCCTCGTTGGCGACGTCGAGATGGTTCAGCGGGTCGGTCCCGGCGTCCATGACGCGACCTCCGCCGCGCTCAGCCGAGGTTCCGCGGCCGGCTCTCCGCCGACGGGACCTCGGGGCCTTCGGGTTCCTCGCCGCCCGAGTACAGATGCCTGTTGACCCGCCGCTTCAGGTCGTCGAAGTGCGCGAAGAGCGCGGCCAACGGCCGATCGTCGTCCCCTTCGCCGCTCTCGGCGTCGTCAGCCCCCTCGGGATGCCACGTTTGGCCGTATGTCGCGGTCATCGTCGTTCACCCCTTCTGACTCGCCCGTGCCGAACTACGGCGTACAGAGGGGTTTCCCTTTTCGGCGCCGAAGGAAACGTTCGTGGTGTGCCTCACAGTGGCGCCGGACCGGTCAGGTCAGCTGTCGTAGTACGAGGAAGGCGGCCCCGGCTGATCCCACCGGCGGGTCGGCGCCTGATCCGGCGAGGTGCCGCGGTAGCGCGTCCGCGCGCTCGCCGCCATGCTGCTCACGATCACCGCGATCGCCAGCCCGAGCACCAGGTTGATCAGCGCCGTCGCCACCTTCGCGCTGATGTTCACGGTCAGCGTCAGCGGCAGCACCACCGCGATCGCGGTCACCAGCACCATGATCCAGCCGAAGAACTGGCCCGGCGCCGGTGTCGCCACGCTCAGCAGGTGCATCAGCCCGGTGGCGAGCAGGGCGGCGATCGCGGCCACCACGGCGTAGGTGGTCGTGTTCGCGTTGCCCCAGATGCCGTCGCCCTTCGGCGCGAGCACCTCCACCGCGAAGATCCCCCTGGCGATCAGCAGCCCGACGATGGCGATCAACGCCGCCACCACCGCGGTGGCGACACCGCCCGCCCACAGCCGGGCCGCGTCCACGCCTGGCCGGTCCTGCCGGGTGTTGCGCGGGTAGTCGGACATCCGTGGTCCTTCCGTCGCGGGTCTCCCGCCCCGATTGTCGCGCGATCGGCCGTATCGTGCCCGGTATCGCGACGGCGGTGACGCAAATGCACCACGTCCGGGGGGACCTCCGGGCCCTATCAGGTCAACGGGCAACCGCGAGACGCTGAGAATTCGACACCTTCACCCCGCATTCCCTGGCGAACCATGGGCCACCCCCGCGAGCGCGCGCGGGCCGTGCCGGTCGCCTGCCGGCGTGGGCGTGCTCCACCTGGCCGGGCACACCCACGCCGGTCCCGGAAAACCGCGGCTAC
Organism: Amycolatopsis sp. NPDC059021; assembly: GCF_042739895.1. Lineage (NCBI taxonomy): Bacteria > Bacillati > Actinomycetota > Actinomycetes > Pseudonocardiales > Pseudonocardiaceae > Amycolatopsis > Amycolatopsis sp. NPDC059021. Next base: position 24,435 of record NZ_JBHYIQ010000040.1, on the reverse strand, counting down.
GCCTTCGGTGCTCAGGGAACCTGTGCGCCGGCCTTTTGCGCGTCGAAGGCGGCGAACAGCTCCACGAGCCCCTTGGGCGCGTCCGGGGCGAAGATCATTTCGAGCCCTTCGGCGGACTTCCGCGCGGACGCCGCGGAGCGGGGGAACAGCTCGGCTTCGTAAGTGCCGAGAGCGGTTTCGACGTCATCACGATGGGCGACGATCGCGAGCGCGAGTTCCGCACCGTCGAGCATGGCCAGGTTCGCCCCCTCGCCCGCGAACGGGGACATGAGGTGTGCGGCGTCGCCGAGCAATGTCACGCCGGGGACGCGGTCCCAGGAATGTCCGACGGGCAAGGCGTTGATACGGCGGGGAACGAGCGCGGTGTCGGCCTTCGCGACCATGCCACGCAGCGCGTCGTCCCATCCGTCGAGGAGCCTCAGGACGGCCGTCTTCGCGGTCGGGGTGTCGGTGAAGTCGATGGTGTCGACCCACGACTCGTCACAGCGGTAACCGAGGTAGACGTGCAGGCTGCCGTCGGGCTCCCGGTGGCCGAGGACGCCGACGTCGCCGTCGAGCGCGAAGAGCGCGCCGTCGCCCATCGCCGCCGCCTCGGCCGGGTGCTTGTCGGCGGCGTCGAAGAGGTCGGTCTCGATGAAGGAGATGCCGGTGTAGGCCGGCCGCGCCGGGGACACGAGCGGGCGCACACGCGACCAGGCGCCGTCGGCGCCGATGAGGAGATCGGTGGTGAAGGTGCCGCCGTCGGCGAGGGTGACCTCGTGCCGCCCGGGGCGGCCGTCGACGGCCCGGACGCCGGTGACCTTGCTCCCCCAGCGAACGGTGCCTTCGGGCAGCGAGTCCAGCAGCATGTCCCGCAGGACGCCGCGGTCGATTTCGGGCCGTTCGAGCTCGCCGTCGTCGGCTTCGTCCCGGAGCACGGTGCCCTGCTTGTCGAGTACGCGCATGGCTTCGCCGCCCTGGTGGTACCTCCGCAGGAACTCGTCGAACAACTCGGCCGCGCGCAGAGCTTTCTGCCCGCTGTCCTCGTGGATGTCGAGCATGCCGCCCTGGGTGCGGTCGCGCCGCCCGGCCTCGAGTTCGAAGACGGCCGGCTCGATGCCGTTGACGTGGAGGACGCGCGCGGCGGTCAGCCCGCCGAGGCCGCCCCCGATGATGGCGATCGGATAGTGGCGTGTGGTGTGCATAAGACTTGTCGGCTTTCTTTCGGTGGTGGTCGGATGGGTGGCTTCAATCGGTGGCGAGCGCGACGATTCCGGCGATCTGCGCTCTGAGGTACCAGGTCCACCGCTCGCCGGGCGTGCCGCCGAGTACCGCTTCGGCATGCTGCGCGAGCAGCGGCGCGCGATCCGCGCTCGCGGCGCGGACGGCGTCGGCGAGAGCGCGTTGCTTGGCGGAGCTGTCGGTCTCCGCGTCGGGGTCCCCGTCCTCGGGGACGGCGTGTTCGGCCGCGCTGGCGGTCGCGGTCAGCAGCAGCAGGTCGACCCCGATACCGGCCTGGCCCGGTTCGGCGCCGCCCTCGACGAGCAGGCCCATCATGCGGTCGTACAGCGTCAGCAGATGGGGGCCGGAGGGCCGGACCAGCAACGCCGAGCGGGCGAGCCCCGGCTGCCCGGCCAGGATGTCGCGATAGTCCGTGACGAGGCGTTCCAGCCGCTCCTGCCAGGTGCCCCCGGCCGGCATCCGCACGCCGGCCAGGAGTTCGTCGATGACCGCGGCGTGCAACTCCGCCGTGTTCCGGACGTAGACGTACAGCGAGGCCGGGCCGGTGTCGAGCTCCTTCGCGACCCGGCGCATCGTCGCCTTCCGCAGCCCCTCGCGGCGCATGATGCCGATCGTCGCGTCGATGATCCACTGCCGGGACAGCGGCGGTTTGGCGGGGCGCTCCCGCCTGCTTCGAGGTTCCTTCGCCGAGGTCATCCCCGCACCTGCTCCTTCCGAACGTGTTCGTAACGAACGTGTTCGTTCAATGCCAGAGTAGCCCGCCGGATGATCGCTGTCCACCCCCGCCGTCGCCGGCCACGGGATCGTCCACAGAGGACAGGGTTCGGCGGGGTGGTGGTAGCGGGATACGGCGACTGGCGGGTTGTGATTCCCGCGCGATCGACGGGAAACTGTCATGACGCGCCGGAAATCCCTTGGGGCGGAAGAACTGTCGCCTCAGCACGGCGCTCGCCGAAGAACCGGCCCGTTCGGCCCGCAGCGGTGTTCTCGTCGTTTCCCGATGCGCGAAAAAGAGAGGTGATCACCGGTGCCAGCGACGACGCTCACACGACTGGCGGCCGCGGTGGCGGTCTGCGCGGCGACCGTGTTCCTGCCGAGCGGCGCGACCGCGACGGCACCCAGCACGCCGCCACCCTGCGCGGCGGGCACCGAGGTGGCCACCGCGGACGGCCCGGTGTGCGGGGTGACCGGCAACGGCGTGACCTCGTGGCTCGGCATCCGCTACGCCGCGCCGCCGACCGGCGATCTGCGCTGGCGCGCCCCGCGTCCGGTCACCCCGTGGACGGAAACCTTCCCCGCCACCACCCCGGGCAACCTCTGCCCGCAACCCGCCCGGCAGGGACCGCAGCAGACCGACGAGGACTGCCTGACCCTCGACGTCCGCGTTCCCCGCGACGCCGGGCCCGGCCCGCTCCCGGTCATGGTGCAGATCCACGGCGGCGGCTTCCTGCTCTTCGGCCCGCACGACGGCAGCCATCTCGCGGCGGCAGGCCGGGTGATCAGCGTCGAGATCCACTACCGGCTGGGCATCATGGGCTTCTTCGCCGACGAAGCGCTCGGCCCGCACTCCGGCAACTACGCCTTCCAGGACCAGCAGGCCGCGTTGCGCTGGGTACAACGCAATATCGCCCGATTCGGCGGGGACCCGCGCAACGTGACCATCTACGGCGGGTCCGCCGGCGGGTCGAGCGTCTGCGCGCAGACGGTCTCCCCCGGCGCCCAAGGCCTGTTTCACCGGGGAATCAGCCAGAGCGGGCAATACAATTCCCTGCTCGGCCACGACACCACTTGGCAGGCGCAGGACTGCAAGGCACGGTGGCCCACCGAAACCGAGGCCCAGCGGGCCGGTGCCCGGTTCACCGCCGCGGTCGGCTGCGCCGGAGCCGCCGACGTCGCCCGCTGCCTGCGAGCGGTCCCCGTCGAGCGGTTGCTGGCACAAGCCGGCGACGGGATGAAAGCCGACAGCGGCACGATCGGCCCCGTCGTCGACGGCGTCACCATTCCCCTCTCCCCCGCCGAAGCGTTCGAGGAGGGCGAGGTCAACCCGGTGCGCCTGATGATCGGCGTCGATCGCGACGACGTGCAACTGCCGTTACCCGATACGCCCCAGCAGTACGAAGAGCTGGTCCGGCAGCAATACGGCGAGCTGGCTCCGGCCGTGTTCGCCCGCTACCCGCTCGAGCGATTCCCCGAGCCGTCGGCGTTCCTCGCCTACCGCACGATCGTGGCCGACTCGAACTCCGTCTGCCCCGCCCTGCGCACCGCCCGGCACCTGGCCCGGCAGCTGACGGTCTACGCCTACCAAGTGGACAACACGGACTCGCCGCCGGCCTGGTTCCTCGACCAGGGCAAACCCAACGGCGCCTTCCACGTTTCGGAGAACACCTTCCTCTACCCGCCCGCCAACGTCACCCTGACGCCCAACCAAGCGGCCTACGGCAGGCAGATCGTCGCCCAATGGACCGGATTCGCCCGCACCGGCAACCCCACCGTCCCCGGAACACCACGCTGGATTCCTTACACCCCAAGGGATCCAGCGGTCATGTCGCTTCAGCCCGCCGGGGACAGCGTGCTGACCCGGGAAATCGGTGAGCAGCATCAGTGCGGGTTCTGGAATTCCGTCGGCCCGTCACCCCACTGAGGTTCGGCCCGGCCCGATTGCGACAAGGGCGTCCCTGGGTGCGTTGAACGCACCGGGGGCGTCCCTCGGTGCGGTGGACGCACCCAGGGCGTCCCTCGGTTCCGGCGCGAGTCACGCCGCACAGGCCTGGAAGCCCTTGACGAGCACAGCTCCTCCGCAATAACGTTCCGATCCGGAACGGAACGTTAAATGGAAGGAACAGCTGTGCGAGCAGCGGTTGTGCAGACGTCCGGAGAGGTCCGTCTCGTCGACGTGCCGGAGCCCACGCCCGGCCCCGGACAGGTGCTCGTCGAGGTCGAAGCGATCGGCGCGGGCTACGTCGACGTCATGGTCCGCCGGGGCGAGTACCCGGGCAGTACCGGCCCGGGTTCCGTGCCCGGCGCCGAAGTCGCCGGCCGTGTCCAGGCGGTGGGACCGGGTGCGCCGGGTGACCTGGTGGGGCAGCGAGTACTGGCCATCCTCGGCGTCGGCGGCTACGCGGAGCAGGTCGTCGCCGACGCCGGCCGGGTCCTGCCCGTGCCGAGGGATGCCGACGCCGCCGAGGCCGTCGCGCTGGGCGTGAACGCGCTCGTCGCCGAGCACGCGCTGCGCCGCGCGGGGACGACGGCGGGCGAACGCGTTCTCATCCGTGGCGCGGGCGGCGGGATCGGTGTGCTGACCACCCAGATCGCCCACGCTCGCGGTGCCGAGGTCACCGCGGTCACCTCCTCCCCTGCGCGTGGTAAGCGGCTTCGGGAGCTGGGTGCCGCGCGGATCGTGGACCGGACCAGCGGCGCCGCCCCGGATCAGACGTACGACGTGGTCGTCGACACGGTCGCGGGCCCGGATACGGGCAGCTATCTGGAACTGCTGCGCGACAACGGACGCTACGTGCTGTGCGGCGCCGCCGCGGGCGCTCCCACGGAAGACGTCCTCGCCACGCTGGTACGTGATTTCCACAAGTCGCCGACGTTGCTGGCGTTCAGCCTGAACTCGGTGACCCCGGAGGAACTGAGCCGCTCCTGGCAGGAGGTCACGGCGTTGTGGCAGCAAGGCCTGCTCTCCCCCGTGCTCCACCGGAGCCTCACGCTGAGTGACGCCGAGCAGGCGCTGGAGCTGCTCGAACGCGGCGCACCGTTCGGCAAGGTGGTCATGCTGCGCCGGTAGGGTGAGCCGACCGGACCCAGCGGCAGGGAGGTGGGATGGCACGCCGACGTGACGAGCGCATCGACCACGCCGTGCTGGCCGCGGTGTCCGAGCTGCTCCGGGAGGTCGGCTACCCGGCGCTGACCATGGAGGCCATCGCCGCCCGCGCGGGCACCACCAAGCCCGCCATCCGGCGGCGCTGGAAGAGCCAGCAGCAGCTGGTCGTCGCGGCCATGGCGCGCGACCGCGCCGGCGTCGTGGAGATCGACACCGGCTGCGTGCACTGCGACATCGCCGGGCATCTGGAGGCCCTGCGCACCGGCCTGGCCGACCCCGCGCTCAGCCGCGTGCTCCCCGCCCTGCTGGCCGATCTGGCCGACGATCCCGAGCTGCGCGAGGAGTTCCTCACCGTTTTCTGGGAACCGCGCAGGCAGGCCTGCCTGGCTTCCCTGCGCGGCGCGCAGGAACGCGGCGAGCTGGAACAACTCGGCGACGCCGACCTCCTGACGGACCTGTTCGCCGCGCCCATCGTCTTCCGGGCGCTGTTCCACCACGCCGGGATGGGGCCCGACTTCGCCGAACTCGTCACCCGCGCGGTGCTCGCGGGGGTGGGCACCGCCAAGACGCCCCGCTGCACACGCGCCGCCGGACACCCATCCCGCTGACCCCGCGACGCGCGAAATCCCGGACTCACCGCGAGCACCGAAACCGGCACGGCTCGCGAGAAGCCATGCCGGATCACGGTGTTCAGCCGACCGGTTTGAGGACGAAGCCCTCCTCTTCGTCGTCGTCCCGGCGTGCCGCGGGACGGGCAGGCGGCGCGGGGCGGGCGGGTGCGGCGGGACGCTCGGGTTCCTCCTCCACCGGCGGGCGCGGCTGCTCGGTGACCCCGAGGAAATCCGCGATCGCTCCGGCGATCGCCGGGGTGCAGCCCGCCTGGACCGCCCGCATTCCCGCCTGCAGGACGTCGTCGCCCGCTTCGGCGCTCAGCTCGGCGATCCGCGCGGCCAGCCGATCCGGGCCCAGCGCGATGCCCTGATCGCCGATCTCCAGCTCGACCAGCTTGCCCTGGACGTCCACCGCCACCGAGACACCGTCGCCCGAGGCCCGGCCGCGCAGCCCGGCCATCCCCTCGGCGAGCCCGAGCCGTTCGGGAATCTCCTCGGCGAGTTCGATCAGCTCGTCGACGGTCCGCTCGTCGTGGTCCATCAGAGCCTCCAGCTGTCGGGCGTCGTGCTTTCCGCGGCCTCGGACAGCGATTCGTCGCGGGTCAGCCCGAGGCGGGCGAGCTCGTCGTCGTCCAGGCCCGCGAGCGCGCCCGACCGCACGACCCGCCGGTCGGCCTGAGCGGTGGCCTCGCGCACCAGCGCGAGGATCGTCTGGGCGAGGCCGGTTCCCCTGGCGCGCAACGCTTCCGGCGTCAGATCCAGGGATTTCAACGCGCCGCCGGGCAGGACCTCCACCGCGACACCGTCCCGCCGGGCGCTTCCGGTGACGTTCACTTCGGGTGCACCCCTCCGTAGAAGAGGTGCGCGTCGCGCGGCAGCGTGTAGGTGTGGCGCATCACCTGGTCGCTCGAGTTGCCCTCGATCGTGGTGATCTTGTTGCCGTCGACCCTCTCGATGAGGCCGATGTGCCTGCTGCCGCCCCAGCTGGGCCCGGTGCCGAACAGGATCGCGTCGCCCGGCCGCGCCTGCTTCGCCAGATCGTGCCGGTTGTAGGCCAGGTGGTGCCGCTCGCCCCACTTGTAGACGTCACCGGTGAAGCCGTACTTCGGGATGTTCACCCCGGCCTCGCGCCACATCGACGTGGCGAAGTAGGCGCACCACGGCTGCCCGGTCGGTCCCCATTTGTTCCGGTTGTTCGGGCCCTCGTGATAGCCGAGGTTCTTCCTGGCGTGCTCGAGGACCTCCTGCGCCTTCTTCGACCCGCTCGGCTTGGTGCCGCCCTTGTGCCCCGGCTTGTGGGGATGGTGTTCCTTTCCCTTGCCCGGCACCGGTTTGTGGTGCTCCTTGCCCGGGTCGGCGACGCCGTCGGAGTTCAGGTCCCGTTCCAGCGCCTTGAGCTTGCGCGCCGCCTCCTCCATCTCGTCGCGCGCGCCCTTGAGGTGTCCTGCGGACTCCTTGAGGTACTTGCCCGCGAGGTCGGTGACCTCGGCCAGCGCCCGGAGCATCGCGCCGGAGGCCCCGAAACCCGCGAGCGCCGCGCCGGCCTTGAGGTACGCCTCCGCCTTCCTGACGAACTCGTCGATCAGCGCGCTGGTCGCCCCGTGCCGTCCGGCGAGCGCCTCGGTGACCTCGGCGACGATCCGGGCGCCGCGCACACTGGCTTCCGCGGTGGTGGTGAGGTCGTCGCCGAACTTCGCCGACTTGCCCTCGAACGCGGCCGCCGCCTTGCCGTCCCAGTGGGTCAGCAGCGCCTGGGCGTCCTTCCGCTGGGCGTCGTGCTGCGCCATGATGTCGCGCGCCGCCTTCTCCAGCGCGTGCTGCGCGGCCTGCGCCTCACCCGCCTTGCCGGACAGCTTTCCCTGATGTGTCTTCATTTCGCCCGCGAGGAGGGTGGCGATCTGTCCCGTGTCCATCCGTGATTCCCCCTAGCCCAGGACGCCCGTGATGTCGGCGCGTTCGATTTCGGCCGCCAGCGCGTTGTCGCCGGCGCGGTAGCTCTTCGCGGCGTGGGACGTTTCCGAGCCCAGCACCTGCGCGTTCCGCCCGGTCGCGGCGACCTGCTTTTCCAGGGACTTGCTGAACTGTCCCAGCGCGCCGGAGAACCCGGTCTCCACGCCGACGTGGCCGAAGCTGTCCTTCGCGATCGACGTCACCGCGTGCACCGTGCGCGAACCCACCGACTTCAGCTCCGCCGCGACGTGATCGACCTTCTTCGAGTAGGCGATCAGCTGCTCCGGATCCGTCTTGTACCCACCGTGGCCCTTCCCCTTGGGCGGGTGGTGGACCGGTTTCTTGGGGTGGTGCGGCGGTTTCCCGTGGTGCTTCGAAACCCCTTCGGCGGCCTTGCGGGCCGCGGCGAGGTGTTTCTTGTACGCGCCGTTGGTGTAGGTCGACCACGGGCCGAAGTTCTTGCCGTGCCCCGCGATCGCGTAGGCGGCCTTCGCGTTCTCGTCCGGGTCGAACAGTTCGGAGTTGGAGTGCAGGTGGAACTGGTGGCGGCGGGCCGGGCCCATCGAGCCGAGCATGTTGATCTGCCACAGGCCGTAGGAGTTGTCCGGCGGTGTCCCGTTGTGCGCGTGCGCGTTCCCCCCGGACTCCGCCAGCGCCACCGCGACCGCCGTCTCCAGCGCGTGACCGCGGAAGCCCGCCTTGTAGGCGTGTTCCGCGATCTGCGTCGCTGTCAGCGTGCTCATCTCTCCCCTTTCTCGAAAACGGACCAGGTCGAAGACTCGTAGCCCTCCGACGCGCCCGAGCCGCCTGCCGTTCCGGTTTCCCCTGCCCGGTGGAGCAATTCTTCGACGCGGTTCACCAGCCAGTGCCCGTTCGCGGGAGTCACCGTCACCCAGCGGGTCCCGGCGACGTCCTGGACCGTCGCGCCGTAGCGGCCCGCGTCGGTGTCGAACCAGCTCACGACCGGCGAGCGGCCCGCGGCGCCGTTGGCCGCCAGCTGCCCCGATACGTGGCGCGGCGAATCGACCATTGTGGACAGTGCCCGCGTCGCGCGGCCGGTGATCCCGGCTCGCGCCAGCGTCCGCTCGAAGGCCGGGTATCCCTTGTCCGCGAAGGCCCGCATGGCTTCCGAGAACGTCTCCCGGGGCAGCCGGACGGGCTCACCCGGCCCGGGATTGCAGTCCCCGATCACCCCGGCGACGACGTCGACGAGTTCGTCCGGCCACATCGGCCGCAACGCCAGCTCGACGTCGTCGAGCGTCGCGAGCACACCCCGCCGCTTCCCGGCCGCTGCCAGGACCCGCAGCGATATTTCGCCGACGACGAGCGCGTCCACCGAGACGACCGGCCGGGCGAGCGACTCGAGCAACTCGTCGACGCGGGGATCCACCCGGTCGTCCTCGTCGATCAGCCCGGCTTCGGCCAGGCCGTCGAACACCTGCCCGCCCAGCACGTCGCGTTCGTCCATGGTGTAGCCGTGCGACCGCACCTCGAGCGGGTAAGGCTGCGGTCCCAGCCCGAGATCGGCCCACAGCAGGTCGTATTCGAGGTGCGACAGCACGATGCCGTTCACCGACGGCAAGGTTCTCGCCATGTCAGTTCCCCCAGTGCCGGTTCACTCGCCGAGCACCGGTGGATAGGCGGGCGGCAGATCGTCGAGGAGGTCAAGACCTCGTTGTTCGGCGTAGCGGTTGGTGTGCTCGCCGTCGTCCGAACCGCCGGGCCGCCCGGCACCCATCCCGCCCGGGTACATGCCCATCCCACCGGGCCCCGCGCCGCGCACGGCCGCCGCGCCCCCTTGCGCGGCACTCGCCGCGGCGGTCCCGAATCCGCTTCCCGACGTGCTTCCCGCTCCGAGGGCCGAGCCACTGCCTGCGCCGCTTCCGGTACCGAGACCGCCGCCAGGCACCGAACCGGTGGTGCTCCCCGATCCCGTCATCCCCACCTCGCCGCCGGGGACCGAGACCGCCGAGGCGGCCACCGTGCCGTCCGATGTGGTCCCGCGGCCGCGGTCCGTGTCCTGCTCCGCGCCCTGGGCGGAGCCACCGGGCCGTCCGGCCACCGGCTCCGGCGCGTCGGTGAAGTGCGGCAGTTTGTCGTGCACGTGCTTGCTGCCCGCCTCGTACCGCTCCATCACCCGCACGGCCTCGGCCTTCGCGTCGGACGCCTGGCGCCGGGTCGGCAGGTGATCGTCGAGCAGCTGATCCGCCAGGATCGCCGCGCTCGGCCCGTTGCCCGCCTTGATGTCGTAGCCCTCACGGAAGTGGCGGACCTCCGAGTAGTACACCGGCTCCGGCATGTGGTTGCGCGCGTCGAGCAGGGCCGAGGTGTACTGGTCGAGGCCGTCGCCGACGTGCCGCATGGTGTCGCACGCGCCCGCTCCCCATTTGGTCAGCTTCGACGCCGACTCCGCGGCCGTCACGGCGGAGCCGCCCCGCCACGACATCAACAGCTTCTGCACCGTCTGGTGCACGTTCGTGGTCACCGTGTCGACCCCGACCGCGAGCTGCGCCCAGCGGTGCGCGGCCGTCCCCATCGCGGCCGGGTCGGAGGACTGGACCATGTCCCACAGCTGCTGGTGGTCGTAGGCAGCCCAGTTGATCTTGCCGAAGCTCTTGTCCTGCTGGTTCGCCCGCCTGGCGCGGTCGAGACGGCGGACGAGGCGGCGCTGCGACGCGGTCGGCTTGTGATCCTGCGACCAGTAGCGGTGTTTGCGATGCGGGTTGTAGCGCGGGTTTTCGGTCATCGCTCAGACCCCCGCACCGGCGTCGGAACCCGGGTGGATCCTGGTGAGGCTTTCCCCCGCCTGTTCGTCGGCGCGGGCGTGGCTGGCACCCGCCTGCCGGATCGCGTCGCGCAGCGTGCCGAGTTCGTCGAGGTAGTCGCGCAAGGTGGCCTGGACTCCGGTGTCCGCCCCGCCGCGCAGGCCGAACGCCCTGCGCAGGTGCTTGGCGACCGGGCTGCCCCCGTCCCGCAGGGGCGCTTCGAGTTCCTTCGCCTGGCTGAGCAGCTCGGACAGCTCGTCGTGGTGCCGGGCCAGCGCGGCGTCCGCCGCCGCGATCTGCGCGGGATCCAGCTCGATCCGGCCGGCGTCGTCGGCGATGAGCGCCGCGTTCCCCGCCCCGCTCGGGTCGTGGACGTCCTCGGCGGACGCGACGCGATGCGGCGTCCGTGGCTGCTTGCCCAGCTGTTTCAAGAGCCGACGGGCATCGTCCTTGTCCTGCAACCGGTGCGGATCCACACCGCCCACCTCCCCGTTCCCCAATCCGGGTCGCCCGGCGGATGCGGCGCCGCCGGGTCGCGCGACAGCATATATTGGCAAAATCACACTCGCGCCGCACTAGGACGTCCCGATTTCGTTCCCGGTTCCCCACTCGGCTCCCGTTTTCCGGCATCGCTGTCGTCAGCGGCAAGTCCTCCGGAATGCGCTTCCGTCCGGTTTGTCGGCTCTGGTGAACGGTGACCGATTCCGCGCAAGTCTCAGGTCGGCGGTCTTCGCGTCGATACCGCCCACAACCGCCGTACGCGCGCGGCGAGTTCGGGGTTTCCCGTCCGGTGGGCGAAGTTCAGGATCTCGGTGCCCCTGCCCCGGCTGAGCCCGCCCCGGCGGCGGGCACGTTCGAGGTCGGCGAGATGCACGACCAGTTCGACCGAGTCGGGAGCGCACACCGCCAGCCGCGCGACGCACTGTCCGGCCAGCTCACGGTTGCCCGTCTCCCTTGCGCGCCACGCCAGGAGGAACCACGTCGCGGTCACCATGTCGTCCCGGTGGAACAAGCCTTCGGCTGCGAGATGCTCGGCCAGCCGGATACTGCGCCGCACCTCGCCGCCCGCCGCGGCGGACCGCACCGCGCGGATCAGCTCCCGCGCCTGACCGTCCACGAACGGATCCTCGGACACCCGCATCCCGGTCTCTCCTCCCCCGTCCCGGCTCCCGCTGGCCGGCACACTCCCGTTCTAGAAGAGCATCAGGAGCAACGCCAGATACCCCCAACGGAGTAGTCGATCACCTCCGGAGCAAAGCCGGACATCACCGTTGACGACCGTTCACCCAGTCAGCCGGTCACCAACAGGACAGCACGGCGGAAATCTCTTGACTGCGCAAGAGGTCCGGCTTATGGTCTAGACCACAGTCCCGCTCGCCTCGTTCCCCTCCCCACCGCCCGGCGGCCCCTGCCGCCATTTCGGCATACCCACCGGGGAACGAATCTTCCCCGAAGGAGCCGGCATGAAAATCAACCGGAAACTGGTCGCCGCACTCGCCGGCGCGGCCGTCGCCCCCGTGCTCGTCGTCGCCGGACCGGCCGGTGTCGCGAGCGCGCACGGTTATGTGAACGCGCCCGCCAGCAGGCAGGCGCAGTGCGCGCAGAACGTGGTGCCCTGTGGGTCCATCAAATACGAGCCGCAAAGCGTCGAAGGCCCCAAGGGGCTGCGCAGCTGTAACGGCGGCAACGCGGCGTTCGCCGAACTCAACGACAACAACAAGGGCTGGCGCGCGACCTCGGTGGGCCGCACGGTGAACTTCACCTGGACCTTCACCGCCCGCCACCGCACCACCAACTACGAGTACTACATCGGCGGCGACAAGGTCGCCGACGTCAGCGGCAACAACCAGCAACCGCCCGCCACCGTCACGCATTCGGTCAACCTCGGCAACCACACCGGACGCCAGACGGTGCTGGCCATCTGGAACATCGCCGATACGGGAAACGCTTTCTACGCCTGCATCGACCTCCAGGTCGGCTGAGCGGCCACCCCGATCGACCGTGCTGAAGGATGCCTTCGGTGCACCCGCCGCACCGAAGGCATCCTTCAGCGCACTGAAAGCGCCTTCAGCACCACGACTCTCCACAAAGGACCATCAGCGGCTCCGCGCGTTCCCGGAGGACCATCCGGGACAAGGGCGCCATCGCAGCGCCACCGCCGGAGCCCGCCATTCTTTTTCGCTCGACGAGGAGTGAACCCATGCCGAAAAGGCGTACGCTTTCCTTTCTGGCCGCCGCGGCGGCCGTATTCGGATTGGCCGTGGCCATTCCCGCGACCTCCGCCGCCACCACTTCCGGCGATTCCACCGCGGCCGCGTTCCCGGTCAGCGAATCGCAGTTCGATCAGATGTTCCCGAGCCGGAACGCCTTCTACACCTACCAAGGGCTCACCGCCGCGCTGAGCGCGTACCCCGCCTTCGCCAACACCGGCAGCGACACGGTCAAGAAGCAGGAGGCCGCCGCCTTCCTGGCCAATGTGAGCCATGAGACCGGCGGTCTCGTCTACATCGTCGAGCAGAACAAGGACAATTACCCGCATTACTGCGACCCGAACCAGCCGTATGGCTGTCCGGCCGGGCAAGCGGCCTACTACGGTCGCGGGCCGATCCAGCTCAGCTGGAACTTCAACTACAAGGCCGCGGGCGACGCGCTGAACATCGACCTGCTGCACGATCCGTACAAAGTGGAGAAGGACGCGGCCGTCTCCTGGAAGACCGGGCTGTGGTACTGGAACACCCAGCGGGGCCCCGGGACCATGACCCCGCACGACGCGATGGTCAACGGCCGCGGCTTCGGCGAGACCATCCGCAGTATCAACGGTTCCCTGGAATGCGACGGGAAGAATCCCGCCCAGGTGCAGAGCCGGATCGACAACTACCAGCGGTTCACCGGGATCCTCGGCGTCAGTCCCGGCGGCAACCTGAGCTGCTGACCGTTCGTCGTCCCCAGTCGTCCCCAGTCGTCCACAGTGGAGCGAGGCGGCGGGTCCGGGCGGGCCCGCCGTCTCGCCGCGCCCCGGATCTCGTTGCGTGAACCCGGTGCCGGCGTCTAGTCTCACGGGAACCCCTACCCCGGAGTTCCGATGGGCACGACCGAACTCGCTCGCCGCACCACCGCGCACGGCGGTGCGGTCCTGGCCTCGGCGCGCGACGCGGACCAGGTGGTCGAGGCGTGCACCGGGACGTTGCGGCCGCACGAGCTGCGCGTCGCCCGGGGTGGCAAGCTCTCGGCACGGCTCGCGCATGTCCCGGTCGGCGACCTGTCGGTCAACCGGCTCCGCTACGGCACCAGCGTCACGGTTTCGCCCGCGGTACCCGAAGAGGACAACTTCCTGCTGACACTGCCGGTCGCAGGCACGGCGGTGTTCCGCTACGGCGGATCGGCGGCCCCGGCGACGCCCGGGCACGGTGTCATCGTGGGCCCGTACCGCGAGTTCGAGTTCACCATCGACGCCGAATACGACCAGGTGGTCGTCCGCCTGGACCGCGGGCGGGTCGAGTCGGTCGCCGCGGCGATGACCGGCACGACCGGGCCCGTCCACTTCGACCTCGGCCTCGACGCCGCCGTCGCCCAGGTCGACGGGCTGCTGGAGACGGCGGTCGAGCTGGCCGTGTCGAGTCTGGCGGCCGCCCGGCCGCAGTTGCTCTGGCAGCTCGAACAGGTCATCATCGAATCCCTCCTGCTGAGCCAGCCGAGCAACCGCAGCCGAGCACTCGGGCCCGGTGCGGCGAAACCGCCTTCCGCGCGCGTCCGGCGGGCAATGGACTACCTGCGTGACCACCTCGCCGAGCCGGTGAGCATCGCCGCCGTCGCGGCGGAATGCGGCGTGAGCGTCCGGAGCCTGCAGGAGTCGTTCCGTCGCGACCTCGACACGACACCCGGCCAGTGGCTCAAGGCCCAACGGCTGGACCGGGCCCACGCGCTGCTCGCCGGTGGCAGTGAGCACGTCACGGTCACCGAGGTCGCGTACGCCTGTGGCTTCTTCCACCTCGGCGAGTTCGGCGCGGCGTTCAAGGCGCGTTACGGCGTCACGCCTTCGTCGCTGCTCACGCCACGACGCTGACCGGTCCGCGCGATCCCGACAACGATCGCGCGCCTTTCCGATATCGGCGACCTTCCGCGCACCGACAAACTGGCGGTCCCTTCGGTTCGGACACGGGAGACCGCCCATGAAGTTCGTTCTCGTCCACGGTGCCTGGCATTACGGTGAGTTGTGGGATCCGGTGCGCGCGCACCTCGAAGCCGCCGGGCACGAGGTCCACACGCCCACCGCGGGCGGACTCGGCGACGGCGACGACAAGCATGTCGATCTCCGGGGCGCTGCCCAGCCGATCATCGACTACGTCCGGGAACGCGACCTCACCGGCTTCGTCCTCATTGGACACAGCTGGGGCGGCTACCTGATCTCCCGCGTCGCGATCGAACTGCCCGAACGCGTCCGGCGCCTCGTCTACTTCGCGGCTTTCGTTCCCGAGCACGGCAAAGCGCTCGTCGACGAGCTTCCTCCGCATCTGCGGGGCGCGCTCCGGGCCAGCGCCGGCGAACGGGGCGATGGTTCGGTGGTCCTCCCGTTCCCTGTCTGGCGCGACGGTTTCTTCAACGACGGCACCGCCGAGCACGCCCGGGCCGTGTACGACCGCCTGCGGCCGCAACCGTACGGAACGTTCATCGATCCGGCGGACATGACCGGCTGGGACAAGGTACCGCCGGCCTTCAGCTACCTCGCCCCCTACGAGGACAACGACATCACCCAGGGCGAATGGGGCCGTCATCCCCGGCTGTCGAACCGGCTCGGGGTCTTCCGCCTGGTCGGCATGCCCGGCGGGCACGAGGTACTTCTGACCGACCCCGAGCTCACCGCCCGGAAGTTCGTCGAGGCCGGCCGCGACTGAGCCGGCCCGAGGTTTCATGAAAGTGAGGAATTCCCCATGCGCACCAGCGCCGATTATCTGTCCACATTAGACGACGGCCGGGTGGTCGTCGTCGACGGCGAACCCGTGAAAGACGTCGCCGCCCACCCCGCGTTCGCCCCGATCGCGAGTGCCATCGGACGCCTCTTCGATCTCGCCGCCGACGACACCAACGCCATGCAGGCGATCGACCCCGCGACGGGTGCGCACGTGAACCGGCTCTTCCTCCCGCCGCGCGGTCCCGAGGAACTCACCGCGTACCGGCAGGCGGTCGGAGTCTGGGCCGGCGAAACCCACGGCTGGGTCGGCCGCTCGCCGGACCACGTCGGCGCCTTCGTCGCGGCGTTCTCCGCGCACCCGGAGGCGTTCAGCGAGGAACGCCGCCTCCGTGCCAACGTCGCCGCCTTCCACCGCCGGGTCGTCGAGAACGATCTGTACCTCTCGTACGCGATCATCCCGCCGCAGGTTTCCCGTGCCACCACCGCCCACGCCTGGGAAGGCGACCTCGTCCAGGTCGGGGTCAAGGAGGAGCGCGAGGACGGCATCGTGGTCCGCGGCGCCCAGATGCTCGCCACCGGCGGAGCCGTGGCCGACGAGATTCTCGTCTCCTGCATCAAGCCGCTCCAGGAGGAGGACGCGGTCTTCGCCAACTCCTTCACCGTTCCGGTCAACGCGCCGGGTCTCACGCTCTACTGCCGCCGCCCCTACGCGCCGGGCGCGACCAGCGAGTTCGACTATCCGCTCACCAGCCGGTTCGACGAGACCGACGCGCTGCTCGTCTTCGACGACGTCTTCATCCCGTGGAAGGACGTCTTCGTCTACTCCGACGTCGCGGGTCTGCGCCGCCAGTTCTTCGACACCGGCGCGCACGTGCTGGGCAACTGGCAGGCCCAGATCCGCCTGGCCACCAAGCTGCGGTTCCTGGCGGGGCTGGCCAGGAAGGTCGCCGCGGTGAACGGCGTCGACCGGTTCCCCGCCGTCGTGGAGAAACTCGGCGAACTCGCGTCCCTGGTGTCCATTGTGGAGTCCGGCGTCCTCGCGGCCGAGCAGACCGCCGCGCCCGACGCGCAGGGGTTGTGGCGCCCCGGCGCCCAGTCGCTCTACGGCGCGATGGGCCTGCAGTCCGAGGTCCATCCGCGGGTGATCGCGATCCTGCGTGAACTCGTCGGCGGCGGTGTCCTCCAGGTCCCGTCGAGCAGCGCCGAGCTGGCCGGGGAGAAGACCCGCGCGGACATGGAGCTGTACGTCAGCAGCCCCGGCGTCTCGGCCGAGGAACGCATCAAGCTCTTCAAACTGGTGTGGGACGCCGTGGGCAGCGAGTTCGCGGGCAGGCACCAGCAGTACGAGCTCTTCTACGCGGGCGCACCCTTCGTCGTGAAGGGATACGCGTACCGCAACTACGACTTCGGCTCGGCACTCGAGTCGGTGGAAACCTTCCTGGCGTCCTACGAGGTGAAGCGATGAAACCCGAGTTCGAGTTCTTTCCGGTCACCGACGTCCCGTTCACCGTGTGCGCGGGCGACGACCCGCTCATCACCGAGCGGATTCTCTCCAGCGACCCGGAAACCGGGGTGGCGACAAGGATCCTGCGCTACGCCCCCGGTGCCGACTCCACCCCGCTCGGCGTGCAGCGGCACGACTTCTGGGAGGAGGTGTACATCCTCGAAGGGTCCTTTGTGGACATAACGCTGGGCCGGAAGTTCTCCGCGGGCGAGTACGCCTGCCGCCCGCCGGGCATGCCGCACGGACCGTGGCGGACCGACGAAGGCGTGCTGACCTTCGAAGTCCGCTACCCGGCGGGCGGCCACCCGTGAGCACTCCCGTCGAGCCGCTGGTGATGCGGCAGGTGATGGGCCGCTTCGCCACCGGCGTGGGGGGGGGGGGGGGGGGGGCGCCGCGGCCCCCCCCCCCCCCTGAGAACCCACGACACACACACGCCCGCAGCCACCCAGACACAGC
>NZ_JBHYIQ010000040.1:0-7186 GCF_042739895.1 Amycolatopsis sp. NPDC059021 | reverse complement strand
GCCGTCGTGACCACGGTGCACGACGGCGAGCCGCACGGCATGACCCTCAACTCGCTCACCTCGGTCTCGCTCGATCCTCCGCTGCTGCTGGTGTGCTTCGCCCACGGCGCTCGCAGCGCCGAGGCGGTGAGCCGGTCGGGACGCTTCGCGGTGAACGTCCTCGCCAAGCGGCAGCAGGCGATCGCCCTGCGCTTCGCTGCCCGGGGCGAGGACCACTTCTCCGGGCTGGAACTCGAGTACGGCGACCACGAGGTACCCGTCGTGCCGAACGCGCTGGCCCACCTCGAATGCGACGTGGACCGCCGCGTCGAGGCGGGTGACCACACGATCGTCCTCGGCTCGGTCACCAGGACCTGTGCCGCACCGGGTGAACCACTCGCCTTCTACCGCGGCGGGTTCGGCGATCTCGTCCCGCACGACACCGAGCCCCGGCACTGGTTCTTCTGATCCGTCGCCACGAAGCGGTTCCGGGTGCCGGGGCTCACGAACCGGGAGCCCCGGCACCCGGATTCACCGGCTCCTTCGGGAAATCCCGCATCCGGCGTATCGGGCCCCACAGCAGGATCGCCGTGCAGCAGACGAGCGCGCCGGTCATGATCCACATGGTCGGCCGGAGACCGACGTGGTCGCCGAGGAAACCGCCGAGGACCGCCCCGACCGGGATGGTGCTGTACTTGATGAACGTCGTCGTGGCGACCACCCGGCCCAGCAGTTCGGGCGGGCAGTAGGCCTGCCGGAAGCTGTCCATGATGACGTTGCCCGCCACCAGGCTGCCGTCCACGACGAACAGCCCGGCGAAGAAGAACAGCACCGCCAGGCCGTCGCCCGCCACCGGCATGAGCAGTCCGAACGGGGTGGCGACGAACTTGCCGATGAGGAATCCCCGCGCGGTGCCGAATCGCCGCACGAGCGGCCGTACCACCATCGCGCCCAGAATCCCGCCGACCCCGCCGGCGGCGATGAGCACGCCGACGGTCACCGGGTTCACGCCCACGGTCCGGATCAGAAAGGCGACGTAAATCGACTGATAGCCGTCCAGCGCGAGGTTCGCCATGGCGCCGTAGAGCACGATCGGCTTGAAGTAGGCGTCCTTCAGGACGAAACGCAGCCCGTCCCGCATTTCCGCGCGCAGCCCGGTCCGGGGCCGGGCGCGGATGTCCTCCGGGGTCCGCCCGCGGATCCGCGTCAGGCAGACGGCCGACAGCAGATGGGCGGCCGCGTTCATCAGCACCCCGGTGGCCGCGCCGAACGCCTGCGTGATCACGCCCCCGGCACTGGGGCCGAGCATCAGCATCGCCGATTCGCTGCCCTGCAGCTTCGCGTTGCCCTCCATGAGGTGACGTTCGCCGACGAGCAGCGGGAAGTACGCGTGGTAGGCGGTGACGAAGAAGACCGTGGCCCCGCCGGTCACCAGTGCGACCACGAGAAGCTGGGCGACCGTCAGGGTCCCGGCGTACCACGCCAGCGGGACGCTGATCAGCAACACCGCCGACACCAGATTGCACGTGATCATCACCGGCCGCTTCGGCAGGCGATCGACCCACGCGCCCGCCGGGAGCCCGATCAGCAGCCAGGGCAGCCACACCGCGGCGGCCAGGAAGCCGAGCGTCAGCGGACTGGAATCCAGCACCGTGACCGCGAGCAACGGCAGGATCAGGCCGGTGGCGTTGCCGGCGAACACACTCGCGGTCTCCCCGGCCCAGAACAGGCGGAAGTCCCGCTGCCGCAGCAGACTCCGGCGGCCCGGCCCGTCCGTCCGGTCCGCCGGAGCCGCGTCTTCGGTCACTTCGGCCCCGGCGGACGGATCGGTCGATTCGCGCATGGAACGGACACCTCGGTCTCGGCACCCACCTGGTCAGGGACGATCGATGCTCGCCGGCCACTTCTCGGGCTCGGCCACCCGGGAGACCAGCGGGATGTCCCGGATGTCGTCGTGGTCGAGCACCCACAGCAGGAAACGTTCGACGCCCATGCCGAATCCCGCGGTACGCAACGGCTTTTCGTACTTCATGGTCACATACCAGGCGTACTCGTTCTCGGGAACGTCGTGCATGGCCAGCGCCTTGCGCACCTGTTCACCGGTCGTGTGCCGCTCGCCGGAACCGACGACCTCGCCGATGCCGAACAGGAGATCGGCGTTGCGCGCGGTGCGGTGATGCTCGTCCTCGAAGGCCTGGTAGAACGGGACCGACAGGTGGTCGAAATGCGTGACCCAGACGAACTCCCCGACGCGTTCCATCAGTTCCAGCTCGCCCGCGCGGGTCAGGCTGCGCCCGGACTCCTCGGAGACGAGGTAGGCCGGGTCGTCCCGCAGCACCCTGGCGGCCTCGTCCAGGGTGAGGCGGGCGAACTTCTCCTGCCCCGCCATGCGTTCC
This sequence comes from Amycolatopsis sp. NPDC059021, assembly GCF_042739895.1. Taxonomy (NCBI): domain Bacteria; kingdom Bacillati; phylum Actinomycetota; class Actinomycetes; order Pseudonocardiales; family Pseudonocardiaceae; genus Amycolatopsis; species Amycolatopsis sp. NPDC059021. The sequence goes on along the minus strand of NZ_JBHYIQ010000040.1, from coordinate 4,811 downwards.
AGATGCGAGACGTCGCCGCGGGTGTCCGCCAGCCTGCCGCCGTGCTGCTCGAGGATCGCGGCCGACAACGCCTTGACGTAGCCCTCGACGTAGTCGATCAGCTCCTCCAGGCCACCCGGGATCTCGGCCTCGCTGTGGATGAACTGGCTCAGATGCGTCTGGTCCGGGATCTCCCTGCGGAACGAGGGCATGATCGTGTAGCCGCCGCCTTCGGCCACCTGACAGCCGTACTCCAGCAGGAACTGCATGGAGTCGGGCAGGTACGTGTCGACGCCGTTGACCGTCACCGGCACCGGGCAGGTGTCACTGCCCCAGCCCGACGGGCAGGTGATCGTGCGGGTCGTCAAGGGCAGGTACAACGCCTTCAGCCCGCGTCCGCGCGCGTAGTCGACCGTGGCCGTGAGAATAGTGTCCTGCAGATCGGCCACCAGCCGGTACCACGGGGATTGCATGGCCTTGAGAAAGGAACCGGAGGCGTTGCCATACGTTCCGGGTGGTGTCAGCGAGGTGTCCGTGATCGACGGTGGCATGGATGGCACTCCTGTCACGCGGTGGGATTACTGTGCTGATAGCGACCGAACCGACCAGAGGCCGGCAGCTCGGGACAATTCAGGTGCGGTTTCGTTGCCGGATTACTTCGAGCTCATGGGGACTGGCTGATTACTGCGAGGAGGGATGTTCTGGTTTTCCCGGAACAGATTGCCCGGGTCGTAACGCTGCTTGATTCCGGCCAATTTCGCGTACCGGTCGTCACCGTAGACGTCGCGTACCCTGCTGTCCGGCTCGTCCTGCAGGTAATTGACATAGGCGCCGCCGTACGCGTGCTCCGCCAGCCTGCTCATCGTGGCCCGCGCCCACGAGATGTTCTCCGGATCGTGCCCGGGATCGAGCCACTGCGCCGACGCGGTGCAGATATAGGGCGCGGCGCGGCGGGGAAAGGCCGATTCGCCGTCGGGAACATCGCCGATCGCGCCGCGCAGGTATTCGAAATCGATCGCCGAGAGCGGCGATCTGATATCGGCGCAGGATTCGACAAGCCCCTCGATCGTATCCGCCGAAAGCTCGGCGAGATAGCAGGATTTCGTGAAGTAGCGGTTTCCGTGCGGCTCGCCGTGGTCGCCAAGGGCCTGCAGTTCCGCGTACGGCATCACTCGCCGCACCGAGGCGGCGGGCCGGACGGCGTCGAACAGCGCCGCGCTGGCCGCCTGGCCGCGTTCCGGCGCGCCCAGCCACACCGAGGTGAGCGTGAGCACCGGCTTGCCGCGCAGCGCGGCCGGAATCCAGCCCTGCTCCCCCGCGACCTTCATGGCCCCGACGGCGTGCAGATCCGCCGATTGTTGCTCGGCGAACCATCGATACCGCGCGAGCGCCGCGCCGGCGTCTTCGAGCGGATAGACGCCGGCCCAGTGGTGGACCGGCCCCACTTCCCGCAGGCGCAGCGTGAACCGGGTGACGACGCCGAAATTGCCGCCTCCGCCGCGCAGGGCCCACAGCAGGTCTGGATGGGTTTCGGTCTCCACGACCGAGCCGTCCGCCAGCACGACCTCGGCGGAAAGCAGATGATCGCAGGTGAGCCCCCATTTCCGGGCCAGCCAGCCGTATCCGCCGCCGAGCGTCAGCCCGGCCAGTCCGGTGTGGGAGACGACCCCGGCGGGGCAGGCGAGGCCGTGCGGTGTCGTGGCGGCGTCCAGATCGCCGAGCAGGCAACCGCCCTGGGCGTGCGCGACCCGTTCCCCGCGATCGACGGTCACCTCTCGCATGAGCGAGAGATCGATCATCACCGCGCCGTCCGCGACCGCGGTCCCGGCGACGTTGTGACCACCGCCCCGGACCGTCACCGGCAGCCCCGACGCCACCGCGAAGCGCACGGCCGCGCGCACGTCCGCGGTGCTGGTGCACCGGGCGATCACCGCCGGTTCCCGCAGGTGCATGCCATTCCAGATCCGGCGGGTGTCCGCATAGGACGGATCGGAGGGCAGCAGGACCGGCCCGCCGAACTCCGCCTTGAAGACGGCCAACGCGTCTCTCGTCACCGTCGTCATGGCACCGGCCGCCGGAGGTCGTGGGCGTGCCCGTTCACGCGGGTCTTGGACTCGTGAATGGACACGAAGATTTCGATGACTCTTTCGGTGAGGTGACGCCGGTAGTCCTCGGGTGCCGGGTACCAGCCGGGGCAGTTGTTGAACTCGATGATCCGATACCCGTCGGGAGTGGGCAGGAAATCCAGCCCCGCCATGGTGACGCCCATGACGCGCGCGGCCCGCCTGCTGATCTCCACCAGTTCCGGGGGCGGCGTCACCATGTTCGCCGTCGCCCCTTGTTTCGCGTTGGCCTTCCAGCTCGACGCGTGCGGGACCCGGTTCATGATCAACGGGGCCTCGTCGCCGACGATCGTCACCCGCATATCGCCTTCGGGGTGCGGATAGTACGGCTGGCAGACCAGCCTGCCGTACTTCGCGAGGAGACCGTCGACCAGCGCGCGATCCTCGTCCAGGTGCCGTACGCGTTCCACGTCCGTCCCGCCGAGGCCGAACGTCGGCTTGATCACGACCTCACCCCAGTCGGCGAGGGCGCTCCCGATCTCGGCCGCGCTCGCGCAGCAGCGCGTCGGGGCCACCGGCAGTCCGGCCGCGCCCAGGCGCTGGAGCCCCAGGAACTTGCTCTCCGCGTTGAGGTACACGTCGGCCGGGTCGAGCACCGTCAGCCCCGGCACCTGACTCAGCAGCGCGTAGCGTTCGTGATCGGTCTGCGCGTGCTCGTACCGGATCTGCGCCCGCGAGATGATGAGGTCGAATCCGGCGGCCGGTTCGCCGTTGATCGTGGTCTCCAGTACTCCCCCGGCGTCCCGGCAGGACACGTCCTCGAGGAAGAACACCGCCATGTCGTGCCCGAGATCCCGGCCCGTGCTCGCCAGCTCGGGAGAATCGGGGTCTTCCTCGTCCCACGCCACAATTCCGATACGCATATTCATCCCATCGATTCCGGTCGGCGAAGCGACGTCGTCCCGCGGTTTTCCGCATCTTTCGTCCGGAGTGGACTCTTGCGGAAGTACGTTGCCGGAAGCCTTGGCACGAGACGAGGGCGAAGCCCGGGGCACGACGGGACCACCTCGACGGGCGCCGCGCGCGCTCGCGCGTTCCGAACCCCCAGAGCCGTCTGCACGTCCGCCCCCTTCGCCGGCAAACCCACCTTGGCAACTACTTGCCAATATATTGACACGCACGCACCCGAATCGGCAATGCCGTCGGGGTCGATCTCGGCCGGCGCGGCGCCGCCTTCGCAGGCGGGCGCCCCGGAACCCTGCCGTTCTCGGTCAGCGCGGGAACAACGCGAGGAGGTCGCGCTCGAGCCGTTCGGCCTCGGCGAGGTCCGCGCCCACGACGCACGCCTCGCCGCCGGTGGTCTCCGACTCGGTCCCGAACACCGGGACGATGACCCCGGTGCGCGTCGCCGGGTCGTACGCCAGCCCGCTCCTGGTGAGTTCCCGCAGTGTGGTTTCGAAGGCGGGGTAAGCGCATTCCCGCTGTTCGATCAGGCAGCGGTCGGCGAGGAACCCGCCACCGACGACCCGCTCGCCGATCCGGAACAGATGCGTCGATCCGCCGTACCGCCCGTTGAACTCGTTGAACAGCACCCGGCCGTCCGGGGTGAGGATGGCGTCCACATTGGTCAGCCCGCGGTAGCCCATCGCCCGCATCGTCCCGGCGAGCGCCTCGAGATGCGTCAGGAACGCCTGGAACGACGCGGCGCCCGAGTCCGGGGGCGGCACCGGGATGATCACGCCGTCGCACACCGGGTTCATCCGGATCCTGCCGTAGCCGTAGATCTCCACCGAGTCCTCGGTGATCGCGGCCTCGCCCCAGATCGGCACCGACCCGGCCGCGTACTCCTCGAAGACCGCGCGCCTGCGCCCGCCGCCGGTGTACCACGCCCAGTGTTCCGCCACGTGATCGGCGAGCGCGGCGCGGTCGGTGAAGACCTCGTGGCGCGCCGCGCCGATGGCGTCCACCCCGGCCTCCGCGGCGAGCACCTCGTTGCCGAGCCCGCCGCTGCTCACGTCCTGTTTCGCGATCGCCGTCCTGCCGGAGCCGAGCAGATCCCACAGGAAGTCCACGGCCTCTTCGACGGCGTCGGTGACGACGCCCTCGGGAATCGGCAGATTCGTTCCCGCGGCCACCGCGCGGAAGGTGACCTTGCTGTTGAGCAGCTCGTTCCCGCCCTGATCCATGAACCCGAAACCCGGCGTGCCCTTGTCCAGCCCCAGCCGTTTGATCAGCCGGTTCACGTAACCGTCGAGATAGAACGGCTCGGCGCGGTCGATCCCCCGGTCCCGGACGATCCGGCGCAGCCCGGCGATGAGCTCCTCGTCCTCGAACCGGTCGCGGGTCAGCACCTCGCCGCCCTTGCCCGGCGGCGGCACGACGACTTCCAGTGTCGCGGCGTCGATCCCGGCCAGCGCCGTGGCGTAGGCGAAGAAGTCCGGATCGGGCCGGATCGGCAGCACCAGGACGTCACCGGGCCGCGCGCACCAGATCATGCGCTGCCCCTGGCTTCCGGCGTGCCTGAGGTCCTCGGCGGGGATGTTCGCCAGTTCCGCCTCGTTGCCCCAGTTGCCGATGACGAGCCTGGACATGGCGACCCCTCCTGCCCTCCGCACGTGCTCCGGACCTGCGGTTCCGGGACAGCAACGCTAACACGCTCTGGCAAACCTTGGCAATCATGGCATCTTTCCTGGCAACCCAACGCTGACCGTCCTCTGTGGACCGTGGTGCTGTGAAGGGGGGGGTTTTTTGGGGGGGGGGGGGGGGGGG